>NZ_JBHVEE010000002.1:47500-246059 GCF_042802415.1 Streptomyces sp. NPDC057486
ACGCTGGAGACGGCGCTGGCGGCGGGCGTCACCCTCTTCGACACCGCGGACGTGTACGGTCGCGGCGCCAACGAGACGTTCCTGGCGCCGTTCGTCGCGGCGCACCGGGGCGAGATCACCCTCGCCACGAAGTTCGCCATAGAGCGGACCGACGACCCGCAGTACCGGGGCGTGCGCAATGACCCCGCGTACATCCGCCAGGCCGTGGAGGACAGCCTGCGCCGGCTGAACACCGATGTCATCGACCTGTACTACATGCACCGCCGCGACCCGGCCGTCCCGCTGGCCGAGTCCGTCGGTGCGATGGCCGAGCTGGTGCAGCAGGGCAAGGTCAAGCAGCTCGGGCTGAGCGAGGTCACCGGCGCGGAGCTGCGCGAGGCGTACGCCGTGCACCCGATCGCCGCCCTGCAGTCCGAGTGGTCGCTCTTCAGCCGGGACGTCGAGCGCAGCGCCGTGCCCGCCGCGGTCGAGCTCGGGGTGACCTTCGTGCCGTACTCGCCGCTCGGGCGGGGCTTTTTGACCGGGGCGTTCACGGACGCGGCCAAGGACCTGTCGGACGGCGACTTCCGCAAGTACCAGCCGCGCTTCACCGGCGACAACGCGAAGACGAACGCCGCCCTGCTGGAGCCCGTCCACAAGATCGCGGCGGCGCACGGGGCGTCGGCCGCGCAGGTGGCGCTCGCCTGGGTGCAGCAGCGGGCCCAGGTGCACGGTCTGACCGTGGTGCCGATCCCGGGCACCCGCAAGAGCAGCCGGCTGCTGGAGAACGTGGCCGCCACCCGGCTCACGCTGACCGCGGAGGAGCTGGCATTGCTGGAGCCGATCGCGGGGCAGGTGGCGGGGGACCGGTACCCGGACATGAGCTCGACGTCCGCGGCGCGCGAGTAGTCGTTTCCGGGCGGCCGGGGCGCCCGGCAATCGCGCGGCCCTCAAGCGCCGGACGGGCTGGATGTGCGCCGCCCTACGCCAGCCCCAGCGCGAACACGGCGAACCCCGCCGCGAGCAGCCCCGCCGCTGCCCGGCGGGCGTTCGCCGCCCGCGTCCCGGCCTGCCACGGTGCCTCGAAGCGGCGCGCGTACCGGGCGATGAGCACCAGCAGCCCGGCGAACACCGGCATCCACGCCAGCCGCGCCAGGACCCAGCCGATCGTGTCCGGCCCGGTCGTCAGCCCGGGCACCGCACCGGCGAACGACGCCGGGACGGCCGCGGCCAGCATCGCCGTCTGGTGCCAGCACAGGATCGTCATCGCGGACAGATTGATGACGACGACCGGCGCCCACAGCCGTGGACGGCGCAGCAGCCGGCCGATCCGGTCGCGCAGCAGGATCGCCGCGCCGCTCTGCGCCGCGGCCAGGGCGAGGACCAGCAGCGACGGCGGATGCGAATTGGTGCGTGCCTCGCCCGGCACGCCGACCATCGACGCCGGGTAGTGGAAGGCGAGCAGGAGCGCGGCGAACAGCACGGTCCCGCCGACAAGCAGGAACCTGGCGCCCCGCTTCCCGATCCGTCCCTCTGCCCATGAGACCCCGAGCTGGTACGCGAAGAGCCAGCCCGGAAGGATGTTCAGCACGCTCAGCCAGGACGGCATCGCCCCGGCGTACGGTCCGTAGCGCAGGAAGTCCACGGCGGCGACCGCCCCGAGCAGTGGCGCGGCCGCCCAGCCGCCCAGCCGCCGCGCGATCAGCAGGCAGTACGGGGTGAGGGCGGTGACCACTGTGTACACCCCGACGAACCAGAGTGGCTGGATCACCAGCGTCGACCCGGTCCGCAGCGTGTCACCGGGTACCCCGAGCGTGTACAGCACGGGGATCATCGCCGCCCAGACGGCGGTCACCCCCAGCACCGGCCTGCCCAGCCTGGCCATCCGCCCGCGCAGCCAGGCTGCGGTGGTGGACTTCCTGCGTCGGTACGAGAGCACGGAGGCGTACCCGCCGACCAGGAAGAAGATGCCCAGCATCTGGAGGATCCAGCTGACCGGGGCGAGGAATCCGAAGGCGGAGAGCGGGCTGGTGTTGTGAAGTGCGCCGACGCTGTCCAGCCGGAAGCCGCCGAGCAGCCAGTGCCCGGTGGGCACGGCGAGCAGGGCGAGGGCGCGCAGTCCGTCGACGGCACGGTCACGGTTCGCGGGGGTACGGGCGTCGATCCGGGCCGCAAGATGCTTCAGGCTCATCGGCCCGCCCCTTGCGCGATGGCCGCGAAGGCGCGCAGCGAGTCGGTGCCGGGGGCGAAGTAGCCGGTGTGGCCGTGCGCGTCCTCGGCGGGCACCCGGCGGGCCCCGAACTCCGGATCGGCGGGATCGGGCCCGTGACCGAGCCCGGCCACCTCGACGTTCGGGACGTCGTCGATCCAGTCGGTGGCGTCCTTGGCCGCCCAGACCCGGGCGGTGGTGTGCAGATCGGCTACGTCGTCGGCGCGCATGCCGGGCGAGCCGAGGACGACCAGGTCGCTGACGTGGAGCCGGGACGCGGCGAGACCGCACACGACGGACCCGTAACTGTGGCAGAACACGGCGGGTTCGGTGATCCTGTCGGCGGCCAGCCCGTCCGCGAACCGGGTCAGCCGGTCGGCGCCCGCCTCTGCGAGCGAACCGGTCGCAGCATCGACCCCGACGCCGACGGGAGTGGTGTAACCGGCCCAGGCGATCACCGCACTGCCCGTCCCGGTCTCCGCGTACAGAGACTTCGCCATGCCCGCCGGAGTGCCGTACACGTCATGCGTACGGTCGAAGGTCCCGGCGTCGATGTCCGAACCCGGCACCACGACGGAGACCCGGCTCGCGGTCCTCAGGTCCCCGAACACCTCGGCGACCTGTCCGCGCCCGCGCGGATCGAAGGCCAGGATCTGCCGTCCGCGATCGACGCCCAGATGCGCGTACCGGGGATCTTGACCGGCCTGCAGGGAAAGGGCGTTGGCGCGGTAGCGCAACTCGACGGGCACCCCGTCGAGATTGCCGACGACCGATGGATGCCGAACGACCAGCTGCTGCCGCTCGTCCTTGCTCAACCCCCGGAAGAATTGCGCTACTTGGGCGGGTGTGGACCGCTCCGGATCCGGCAGCTTCCGCCCCAGCACACGATCCGACCGCCATGCGGCACTCCCGGGCGGCGGCCCGGTCACGGCCTGCTGTGCATTCCCGGACACCCAGCCGGCGGTCCCGGCCACCACGGTGGTCGCCAGTGCGACCGTGACCAGAGTCCTCGCGTAACGGCGCATCTCGCCCTCCCTCTTCGGCTCGTGCACGCCGTTCGGCGCGACGGGAGGGAAGGTAGGAAGAGGATGGGTGAGAGGGCGTCACACCGGGGAGCCACGTTCGCAGTGGTACCGGGGTAGGGGGTGTACCGGGGGAATTCCCCACCTCACGCGGTCATTCGAGCCGGCTCGGGGCTGATTCGCCCACTCACGCCCGCGGTGCGTGCTCGGGCCCGTCCTGCCCGGTCAGGCCGTGCCCGACCCTACTCGCCCGGCGTCACCAACCCCGACTCATACGCAAAGATCACCGCCTGCGCCCGATCCCGCAGATCGAGCTTGGCCAGCACCCGTCCGATATGCGTCTTCACCGTCTGCTCGGCCAGCACCAGCCGCCCCGCGATCTCCTGGTTGGACAGACCCCGGGCAATCAGCTCCAACACCTCCGTCTCCCGCGGCGTCAGCCCGTTCAGCCGCAGAGCGACGGCATTGCTCCGCCCGCCCACACCGCTCCCGCCCGGCCGTTGCCGCGCGAAGTCCGCGATCAGCCGTCGCGTCACGGACGGCGCCAGCAGCGCCTCGCCCGCCGCCACCACCCGTACCGCCGAGATGAGATCGGCGGGCGGCGCGTCCTTCAGCAGGAACCCGGACGCACCGGCGCGCAGCGCCTCGTACACGTAGTCGTCCACGTCGAAGGTGGTGAGCATCAGTACCTTCGGCCGGTGGACCACCCCCACCGGCGGGTTCAGCAGCTCACGCGCGGCCGCGAGGCCGTCCATCTCCGGCATCCGCACATCCATCAGCACCACGTCCGGACGGACGTTCCGGCTGACCTCGATGCCCTGCCGCCCGTCCGGCGCCTCGCCCACCACATCGATGTCGCTCTGCGCCGACAGCAGCGCCGCGAACCCCGCCCGCACCATGGCCTGGTCGTCGACGATGATCACGCGGATGGTCACAGGTCCTCCAGGGACGAGGGGGTGGCGGGCGACAGCGGCAGCCGTGCGGTCACCCGGAACCCGCCGTCGGGCAGCGGCCCGGTGTCCAGGGTGCCGCCGGTCAACCGTACGCGTTCGCGCATCCCGACCAGCCCGTGTCCGGTCCCCGTCGGCTCCAGCGGCGAACCGGGCCGTTCCGCCCGGTCGTTGGCGACCACCACGGTCAGAAGCTCGCCGTCCGACGCGATCGACACCCGGGTCCGCGCTCCCGGCGCATGCCGGACCACATTGGCCAGCGCCTCCTGCACGATCCGGTACGCGGACAGGTCCACCGCCTGCGGTACGTCGCCCAGGTCCGCGGCGAGCGACAACTCCGCGGGCAGCCCCGCCCGTACCGTCGCCTCGACCAGCTGCTGCAGCCGGTCGAGCCCCGGCTGCGGCGCCCGTTCGCCCTCCGTTCCGTCGCTGCGCAGCACCACGAGCAGCCGCCGCATCTCGGCAAGCGACTCCCGGGCGCTCGCCGCGATCGAGCCGAACTCCTCGACCGCCTCCTCGGACAGCCCGCTGATCCGGTACGGGGCGGAGTCGGCCTGCACCGTGATCACCGACATGTGGTGCGCGACCACATCGTGCAGCTCACGGGCGATTCTGGTGCGTTCCTCCAGCAGGGTCCGCTGCGCCCGCTCCGCCTCGCTGATGGTCTCCTGCTCGGCCAGCCGCCGTTGCGCGTCGCCCCGTTCCCGTACCGCCGCGGCGATCACCAGCACCACCGCACCGAGGACGGGCAGCAGCAGGGCGCTGCCGTTGCTGCGCCCGGGCGAGATCACATGCAGCACCACACCGGCGGCTCCCGTGGCCAGCCAGACGGCGATCGAGGTCCGGCGGGTCTCGCGCAGCCCCAGGGCGAGGAGCAGGAAGAGATACCCGACGATGGCGGGTGGTGTCCACGGCCAGACGGTGTAGGTCGCCACCGGATACCCCAGGAGCACCAGGGCACCGATGATGTCGGCGGGGAAGACGATCCACCACGCCTGCAACGGTCGGTGCGCCAGCATCAGCAGGGGCGCCGCCTGGGCGACACCGAGGGCGCCCGCCACGCCTCCGGGCACCCCGTACTCCGAGATCAGGAAGTTGATCGTGACCGGGATGAGGGTGGCGGCGAGGACGAGGACGACACCGTACGGAAGCAGCCGCTGCCACGGTCTCGGGGCGTCGGCGAACAGCGGAGTCGGAGGGTGGGACGCGTGGGTCAGCCCGTGGGCCGCCTCGCGCAGATTGCGGCGGGCCGCGCTGAGCAGGCCGTCGGCGGGTGGCGGGGGCTGGGGAGAGGAAGTCGGCATGGCCCGATCAGCGTAGGCAGCGGACCCGCCGCGCGGCGTCATACCGGGGTCTCGATCGGGGCCCGGCGCCCCGTACGGAGGTACTACGTGCCCGCCCCTCACGGCCCCCCACGACAGGGAGTGGGGGAGACCGTCGGCCCGCCGCTACAGCTCCGCGAGCAGCTGGGCCTTCTTCGCGCTGAACTCGTCGTCCGTCACGAGTCCCGCCCGGTGCAGCTCCCCAAGGTGCCGGATCCGCTCGGCGATGTCCGCCGGATCGCGGCGCCCCGCGCCTGCCAGGACGGCGGTTGCCGCCACGGGTGCGGACTGGTTCCTGCGTACGGACTCCAGGACGGCGGCGGCGAACGGCAGCGACTCGTGCACCGGGCCGTAGCCGAGTCCGAAGATCACCGCGGCCGGGTCCTGATCGGCCTGGGTGGGCAGCGGGGGTATGGCATGGGGACCGGGTGCGGTGTCCGTACGGGGCGCCCCGCCCTCCGCGGCCGCTTCCGCGCCCGCCAGGGAACCCGCGCTCCCGGCGCCTCGCGGAACCAGCCGCAGGTAGCCGTCGAACGCCTCGGGCGACCGCCACTCGACCCCGCTCAGCTCGGTGACCGGAAACGTCTGGTCGCCCGCCTTCCACTTCGCCGTGGAGGCACCCGTCCAGAACCAGCGGAAGGAGATCCGGTCCCCGTCGAAGCTGGCCCGGCCGTCGTACGCCTTGAACTGCATCGGCGCCTCGGGGGCCGCGACCATGAAACGTTCGGCGGGCTCCCCCGCGTCCGCTCCGAGCAGTGCGCGCAGCTCGTCCGCGTAGTACTCGGCGAGCGTCTCGCGTTCGGCGGGCAGCACCAGCCGGTACGGATCGCAGCCCTGTTTCAGCTGCCCTGCCGCAGCCTCGAGCAGGGGATCGGCACCCGGTCTCGGCACCGCATGCAGCACCACCGTGCCCCGCTTGCCCGGGTTCAGCGTCACCGACGACAACGCCGCATGCGGAATGCGGCGTTCACGCAGGCTCTGGAAGAGCTTCGGCGTGCGAATACCCCGTTCGAAGCGGATGAGCACGGAGTCGGTGTCGAACTCCCAGGTGGCATGAATTCCGGCCAGCACATCACCCATGTGCCTCATCGTATGCGGCACTTGCCCGCACGTCCCCCCTCGGCGTATGCCGCAATTCATGCTCCCTTGCGGCTCTTTACGCGCGTCACATGCCTTCGGCGCCGGAAATTCCCTTGTGACAGGCGCTGTCGGCGCTCGCACAGGTCACCGAGCCGTAGGCGCCCACGCCGATGGCGGCGAAGTTGCTGAGGCTCTCGGTGCCCGGCACGAAATAGCCGCTGTGCCCGTTGGCGTCGCCCGCCGAGACGACGCGCGCACCGAAGCCCCGGTCCACCGGATCGGCCCCGTGGCCGAGCCCGCCGACCTCCATGTTCGGTACGTCCTCGATCCAGTCGTTGCGGTCCCGCATCGCCCAGACCGCGGCCGAGGTGTGCAGCTGCGCGGCACGCTGCACCCGCATGCCGGGGCTGCCCGCGACCGCGATGTCGGTGACCCGGGACGGCAGTTCTCCCGCGGCGACACCGCACAGCACGGACCCGTAGCTGTGACAGAACAGCGAGACCTTCGACGTGCCGGGCAGCGCGCCGACGAGCGCGTTCAGCCGGACCGCGCCGCGCTCGGCGAGGTTTCCCAGGGCCGCGTCCATACCGATGCCGGCGGGCGCGGTGTAGTCCGCCCAGGCGATGACGGCGGTCCGGGTGCCGGGGCGGGCGGCGCGCTCCGCCGCGTACAGCGACTTCGCCATGCCGACGGGGGCGGCGTTGACCTTCGGCCCGGTCCGCTCCAGCGTCAGCAGATTGGTGTCGACACCGGGCACGACCACCGAGATCCGCTCGGCCTTGTCCAGGTCACCGAACACCTCGGCGGCGTGGCCCTTTCCGGACGGGTCGAAGGCCAGGAAATGCCGGCCGTGGGCCAGCATCGACCGGAAGCGCTCCATCCGGCGCAGCGCGTCGGCGCGGCCGTCAGGGGAGAGCCTGACGTCGTGCATGCGCCGTCGCTCGACCGCCCTCGCCTGAACCAGGGCCCGCCGGTTGGCGTGGTAGCGCAGGGTGATCGGGGCGCCGTTCAAATTGCCGACGACCAACGGGTACCTGTCGGCGAGCGCCGTCCGCTGCGTGGCGGTGAGCGTGGCGAAGAACTGCGCCAGCCGGTAGGGCGGTGCATCGGCGTCCGGCAGCGGGTGACCCGCTATCCGCCCCCGCGCCCAGGATGCGAGTGCGATGTCGCGTGGCTCGTGGGAGGGTTGATGACGTACCGCTGTCCAGCCGGTGGTCGCCAGCATCACGAACACGACCGCGACGGCGAGCAGTGCGCGCCATGCGGTGAGCGTGGGGGAGGAGTCGAAGGAAGTCACTCCGGCCCACATTAGGAGACGCGCGACGGCCACCGTGAAGCGGGTGACACACATCACTCTCCTGCAGGGAATTGGAGCGGGTTTCCCTCACGCTCCGTGCGCGCTTCCGGTACGCTCCGAAGGATTTCGTGCCGCTCCCGTCCCGCACGGATCGGCTGTGGTACGGCAGTTGTGAAGTCCGTCATGTTCCGTCATGAGGCGTTCGGCACATGACGGGTCCGGAGCTGTCGGGCGGAAGGCGCAGGCCCTGCGGTCACGGGTTCGACCGGCGCATGCCAGTTCCCCGCGAGCGCCGGGCCCAGTTGGTCCAGATAGTTCTCGGTCAGCGCGCGCAGCGACTCCATGCTCGCGTCCCGCCCATGCCCCCACAGCTGCCCGGTCACCCGCATCACCCCGCAGAACGCGGCGACGGCGACCCGCGGTCGCGGATCCGTCCGGATGTCGAGGCCCTCGCGCCCGGCGATCACCTCGGCTATCTCGGTCTCCAGATCGATACTGCGCCGCAGGTGGGCCGCGAGCAGGGAAGGGGTCGACTCGATCATCCGGTACGTGCGCATGTGGAGTTCGACCGTGACGGTCTCCTCGATCGCCTCACCGATACTGTTCCAGGCGCACAGGACCGCACTGCGCATGGCCTCGAAAGGGGTTTCCCCGGCGGGCCGTTGGCGCAGCTCGGAGAGGAAGCGCGACTCCACCATCTCCTGGACGGCGAAGGCGGTCTCCTCCTTGCTGGCGAAATAGCGGAAGAAGGTGCGCTGGGAGACCTCGACGGCGTCGACGATCTCGTCGACGGTGGTCTCGTCGTACCCCTGGGTGGTGAAGAGGTCGAGGGCGGCACGCAGCAGGGCGTCCCGGGTGCGTCGCTTCTTGCGTTCGCGCAGTCCGGTCGGTTGCTCTGCGGCGCGCCGGTCATCGGTCACTGAGCGGCCCTCTTTCGGTCTCTTTGTCCAGCTCAGGGTACCTGTGAGCTACGTGACAGTTACCGGCTTGTGAAATGGTTTGTCAACTGTCAGCGACTGACACTAATCTCCCCCGCATGACTAGTCAGACCACAGCAGAAAAGGCGTTGCGGGAGCCGCAGGGCACCCCTGCTCCCGCCCCGGCCAAGGGGCTGCGCGGCCACCCCTGGCTGACGCTCTTCTCCGTGGCCATCGGCGTGATGATGGTCGCGCTCGACGGCACGATCGTCGCGATCGCCAACCCCGCCATCCAGCAGGACCTGCACGCCTCGCTCGCCGACGTCCAGTGGATCACCAACGGCTACATGCTCGCACTCGCGGTCTCCTTGATCACCGCGGGCAAGCTCGGTGACCGGTTCGGCCACCGCCAGACCTTCCTGATCGGTGTCGTGGGCTTCGCCGCGGCATCGGGAGCCATCGGATTCTCCAGCAGCGTGGCCCTGGTCATTGCGTTCCGGGTGCTGCAGGGCCTTTTCGGCGCTCTGCTGATGCCGGCCGCGCTCGGCCTGCTGCGCGCCACCTTCCCGGCCGAGAAGCTGAACATGGCGATCGGTATCTGGGGCATGGTCATCGGCGCCTCGACGGCGGGCGGTCCGATCCTCGGCGGCGTCCTCGTCGAGCACGTCAGCTGGCAGTCCGTCTTCTTCATCAATGTGCCGGTCGGGGTGATCGCGCTTCTGCTCGGCGTGGTGATCCTCAAGGACCACCGCGCCGAGAACGCGCCGCGCTCCTTCGACATCGGCGGCATCGTGCTGCTGTCGCAGGCGATGTTCTGCCTGATCTGGGCGCTCATCAAGGGTGCGGAGTGGGGCTGGGGCGACTTCAGGACGCTCGGCTTCCTGGGGGCGGCCGTAGCCCTGTTCGTGGTGTTCGCCCTCTCCCAGAAGAACGTCAGGGAGCCGCTGATCCCGCTGGCGATGTTCCGCTCGGTGCCGCTGTCCGCGGGTGTGGTCCTGATGGTGCTGATGGCGTTCGCCTTCATGGGCGGACTCTTCTTCGTCACCTTCTACCTGCAGAACGTGCACGGCATGAAGGCCGTCGACGCGGGCCTGCACCTGCTGCCGCTGACCGGGATGATGATCGTCGGCTCCCCGCTCGCCGGCCTGCTGATCACCAAGCTCGGCCCGCGCGTCCCGCTCGTCGGCGGCATGGTGTGCACCGCGGTCGCCATGTTCGGGATGTCCCAGTTGGACACCGGCACCGGCACCCTGGCCATGTCCGTCTGGTTCGGCCTGCTCGGCCTCGGCCTCGCCCCGGTGATGGTCGGCGCCACCGAGGTCATCGTGGGCAACGCCCCGATGGAGCTCTCCGGCGTCGCGGGCGGTCTGCAGCAGGCCGCCATGCAGGTCGGCGGCAGCCTCGGTACGGCGGTGCTGGGTGCGGTCATGGCCTCCCAGGTCGACGCGAAGCTCGCTGACAACTGGGCTGCCGCGGAGCTTCCGCCGCTCTCGCCGCAGCAGCTGGACCAGGCGTCCTCGGCCGTCGAGGTCGGGATCCCGCCGGTGGCGTCCGGCACGCCGGGTCCGGTCGCGGAGAAGATCACGAGCGTCGCGCATGACACGTTCGTGTCGGGCATGGGCACGGCCTTCATGGTCGCCGGCGTGGTCGCGGTGATCGCGGCGCTGGTCGCCACGCTCACCAAGCGCGGTGCGAATGCGGAGGCGGGCGCGGGCGCGGGCCACATCTGAGCCCGCCGCCGGCCCTCGCCGACTCCTCGCGCCGAGGAGACCCGAGCGTCAACACAGCGCCCACGACAGCCCCGCCGGACCCGTCCGGCGGGGCTGTCGCCTATCCGGGTGGTCCGGCCCTGCCCCCCTTCCCGTGGCGCTGCCCCGCAGGTCAGGGTGCGTGCAAGTGATCCACACCACCACGGGGGTTGACTGATATGCGTACGACTGCGCTTGCCGCCGCACTGACCGCCACCACGCTCGTCCCGCCGGCCGTACAGGCCTCAGAGACCGCACCGGCCGCACAGACCACCCGCACCACGCAGGTGGCATCGGCTACGAGGGCCGCGCCGGTCCGGCTCGGGGCGTGCGGGACGGGGCAACTCTGCCTCTGGGAGAAGCCTGACTTCACCGGGGCCCGGCAGGTCCACGAACTGTCCACCGTCGACATCGAGAGCTGTGTCCCGTTGCCACCGGCCGGCCAGGCCCAGGCGCTCGCCAACCGCACCGGCCGCCCCGTCACCACCTATCAGTCGGCGGAGTGCGCCGAGACCGGCGAGTTCGAGACCTATCCGGGCGGTGGCACCTGGGTGCCGCAGTCGCCGTACCGGGTCAGGGCCTTCAAGGTCTGGGAGAACTGACGCCGAAGGGCGGCGGACCAGGAGGTCCGCCGCCCTTCGGATCTGTCCCGCCGTGCCTACGCGTCGCCGCCGGCGGCGCCCGGGTCGGCCGCGGTCACGTCCATGAGTTCGTACCGGTCGATCGCCTGCTTCAGCAGCGAACGGTCGACCCGTCCCTCCTTCGCGAGCTCGGTGAGCACCGCGAGGACGATCGACTGCGCGTCGATGTGGAAGTACCGGCGGGCCGCGCCGCGCGTGTCGGCGAAGCCGAAGCCGTCCGCGCCCAGGGACTGGTACGCACCGGGAACCCAGCGCGCGATCTGGTCCGGCACCGAACGCATCCAGTCCGAAACCGCCACGAACGGGCCCTCGGAGCCGGAGAGCTTCCGGGTCACGTACGGGACGCGCTGCTCCTCCTCCGGGTGCAGCAGGTTGTACCGCTCCACCTCGACGGCCTCGCGGCGCAGCTCGTTCCAGGAGGTCGCCGACCAGACGTCCGCCTTCACGTTCCACTCGTCGGCGAGGATCCGCTGCGCCTCGACCGCCCACGGGACCGCCACACCGGACGCCATGATCTGGGCCGGGATCATGCCCTTCTCGCCGCTCTTGTAGCGGTAGACGCCCTTGAGGATGCCCTCGACGTCCACGTTCTCCGGCTCGGCCGGGTGCTGGATCGGCTCGTTGTAGACAGTGAGGTAGTAGAAGACGTCCTCGCTGTTCTCGCCGTACATCCTGCGCAGACCGTCCTTGACGATGTGCGCGATCTCGTAGCTGAACGCGGGGTCGTACGCCACACAGCCGGGGTTCGTCGAGGCGAGCAGCTGCGAGTGGCCGTCCGCGTGCTGCAGACCCTCACCGGTCAGCGTCGTACGACCGGCGGTCGCACCCAGCACGAAGCCGCGCGCGAGCTGGTCGGCCATCTGCCAGAACTGGTCACCGGTGCGCTGGAAACCGAACATCGAGTAGAAGACGTACACCGGGATCAGCGGCTCGCCGTGCGTGGCGTACGCCGAACCCGCGGCGATCAGCGACGCCGTGCAACCCGCCTCGGAGATGCCGTCGTGCAGCATCTGACCGGTCGGTGACTCCTTGTACGCGAGCAGCAGATCGCGGTCCACTGCCTCGTACTGCTGACCCAGCGGGTTGTAGATCTTCGCGCTCGGGAAGAACGCGTCCATGCCGAAGGTGCGGTACTCGTCGGGTGCGATCAGCACGAAACGCTTGCCGATCTCCTTGTCCCGCATGAGGTCCTTCAGGATGCGGACGAACGCCATGGTCGTGGCGATCGACTGCTGACCCGAACCCTTCTTCGCGGTCGCGTACGTCTTGTCCTCGGGGAGAACCAGCGGCTTCGCGCGCACCACACGGGTCGGGACGTAACCGCCCAGACTCTTGCGGCGGTCGTGCATGTACTGGATCTCTTCCGAGTTGCGGCCCGGGTGGTAGTACGGCGGGTAGCCCTCGTCCAGCTGCTTGTCCGTGATCGGGATGTGCAGCCGGTCGCGGAACCGCTTGAGGTCCTCGACCGTGAGCTTCTTCATCTGGTGGGTCGCGTTGCGGCCCTCGAAGTTCGGGCCCAGGGTCCAGCCCTTGACCGTCTGCGCGAGGATCACCGTCGGCTGGCCCTTGTGGGCCTTGGCCGCCGCGTACGCCGCGTAGACCTTCCTGTGGTCGTGACCGCCCCGGCCCAGGTGCAGGATCTGGTCGTCGGTCATGTCCTTGACCATGTCGCGCAGCCGCGGGTCGTCACCGAAGAAGTGCTCACGGATGTACGAGCCCGACTCGGTGGCGTACGTCTGGAACTGGCCGTCCGGCGTGGTGTTCAGCTTGTTGACCAGGATGCCCGTGCGGTCCTGCGCCAGCAGCGGGTCCCAGGAGCGGTCCCAGACCAGCTTGATGACGTTCCAGCCGGCACCGCGGAACTGCGACTCCAGCTCCTGGATGATCTTGCCGTTGCCGCGCACCGGACCGTCGAGGCGCTGCAGGTTGCAGTTGACCACGAAGGTCAGGTTGTCCAGACCCTCACGGGCGGCGATGGAGAGCTGGCCCAGCGACTCGGGCTCGTCCATCTCGCCGTCGCCCAGGTATGCCCAGACGTGGGACCGGGAGGTGTCGGCGATGCCGCGCGCCTCCATGTAGCGGTTCATCCGGGCCTGGTAGATCGCGCCGAGGGGGCCGAGGCCCATCGAGACGGTCGGGAACTCCCAGAAGTCCGGCATCAGCCGCGGGTGCGGGTAGCTGGACAGGCCGTTCGGCGCCTTCGACTTCTCCTGGCGGAAGGCGTCGAGCTGCGCCTCGTTCAGCCGGTCGAGCAGGAACGCGCGGGCGTAGATGCCGGGGGAGGCGTGCCCCTGGAAGAAGATCTGGTCGCCGCCCAGACCGTCGTCCTTGCCCCGGAAGAAGTGGTTGAAGCCCACGTCGTACAGCGAGGCGGAGGAGGCGAACGTGGCGATGTGACCGCCGACGCCGATACCCGGGCGCTGGGCGCGCGACACCATCACGGCCGCGTTCCAGCGGGTCGCGTTGAGGACCTTGCGCTCGATCTCCTCGTCGCCGGGGAAGAACGGCTCGTCCTTCGTGGCGATCGTGTTCACGTAGTCCGTGCTGCGCATCTCCGGCACGGCGACGCGCTTCTCGCGCGCGCGCTCGATGAGCCGGAGCATCAGGTAGCGGGCCCGCTCACGGCCGCGCTCGTCGACGGCGGCGTCGAGGGAGTCGAGCCATTCCTGGGTCTCCTCGGGATCGAAGTCCGGGACCTGGCTCGGAAGGCCGCCAATGATGATCGGGTTGCGATCGGATCCGGAAGCCACGCTGTTCCTTCGCTGTTCGGTGCTGCTCTACGGGGCCTGGTTTCGGGAGGCACGCCCCCGGGATGTATGCATGTACGCCAGCACCATCGTGTACCGCGACGACGCATACGTCATCTCTACCGAGGGGTAACCGCCAGGTGGTGAGACATCATGTCCGGTGCGCCGGGGCGGCCCGGACAGACGGGTTGGATCAAACCGCAACCATACGCCCAACCCTTCCAAGCGTTCCCAAAAGCTGTTCGACTCCGATTGGCGGACCGAAACGGCATAAGCTGTGGAAGGACGTAAAGGGTGTGGACGGCCGTGTGGAGCCCAGTCAGAGGCCTGCCGATCGTGCGGCGACGTGGCAGGGAACGTCACCGTTTAGGCGGTCTCGCACGCTGGGTACTTGCGCGATCCGCCGCGCCCGTGTGGACTACGGCCAACGCCCCGCGCACGCGCGTGGCTGAAGCATTTTCCGAAACATGATCAGGAGGCAACCCGTGAGCGCGACCGCGGACCACGCGGAGGAACGGACCAACTCGGCTGCACGGCTGGGGTTCGAGCCCGGACAGGTGGTCCAGGAGATCGGCTACGACGACGACGTCGAGCAGGAGCTCCGTGAGGGCATTGAGGCCACTACCGGCCAGGAACTCGTCGATGAGGACTACGACGACGTCGCTGACGTCGTCCTGCTGTGGTTCCGCGACGAGGACGGCGACCTTACGGACGCGCTGGTGGATGCCATTGGTCTGATCGACGAAGGCGGTGTGATCTGGCTGATGACGCCGAAGACCGGCCGCGAAGGCTACGTCGAACCGAGCGATATCAACGAGGCCGGCCAGACAGCCGGTCTTTCCCAGACCAAGAGCATCAATGCGGGCAAGGACTGGACGGGCAGCCGTCTGGTCACCCCGAAGTCGGCCAAAGCCAGGCGCTGAACCGCACTCACCACGAGGCCCCCGCCGGTCGTGCACCGGCGGGGGCCTTCGTATGCCCGTTCACATGTCCCCCGCCCGCGCACATCCCTGTCCGCGGGCCCGCCGAGGTCTCTGCGTAGGGTGGGAGCCCACCCGGACAGCCCAGCCCGGTGAAGCATTGAAGGGACGCGTTTCCATGGCGATCGAGGTCGGTACCCAGACCCCGGATTTCGAGCTGAAGGACAACCACGGCCGGACCGTGAAGCTCTCCGACTTCCGCGGCGAGAAGAACGTGGTGCTGCTGTTCTACCCGTTCGCCTTCACCGGCGTCTGCACGGGTGAGCTCTGCGCCCTCCGCGACGAGCTGCCGCGGTTCGAGAACGACGACACGCAGCTGCTGGCCGTCTCCAACGACTCCATCCACACCCTGCGCGTCTTCGCCGAGCAGGAGGGCCTCGAGTACCCGCTCGTCTCGGACTTCTGGCCGCACGGCGCCACCTCCCGCGCCTACGGCGTCTTCGACGAGGAGAAGGGCTGTGCGGTGCGCGGCACCTTCATCATCGACAAGGAGGGAGTGGTGCGCTGGACCGTCGTCAACGGCCTGCCGGACGCGCGCGACCTGAACGACTACATCAAGGCCCTCGACGCGATCTGATCCGGTTCCGGACGATCCCGCGTCGGTGTTCCGGAGGATCTCCCGGCGCCCCGGCCAAAAGCCTGCTTTGGCCGGGAACCGGTCACTAGGATCCACTCGTTGATCCGATGCCAACGCAACGTGGAGGCGCCGGCAGTCGTCGGCCCCCAAGAAACCAATGGGAGGACTCGTGGGAGTCAGCCTCAGCAAGGGCGGCAACGTCTCGCTGACCAAGGCCGCGCCCAACCTGACCGCTGTCGTCGTCGGTCTGGGGTGGGATGCCCGTACCACCACCGGTGGAGACTTCGACCTCGACGCCAGCGCGCTGCTGACCAACGCCGAGGGCAAGGTCGGCAGCGACGGTAATTTTGTCTTCTTCAACAACCTCAAGAGCCCCGACGGCTCCGTCGAGCACACAGGTGACAACCTCACCGGTGAGGGCGAGGGCGACGACGAGGTCATCAAGGTGAACCTGGCCGGAGTCCCGGCCGACGTCGACAAGATCGTCTTCCCGGTCTCGATCTACGAGGCCGAGACCCGCCAGCAGAGCTTCGGCCAGGTGCGCAACGCGTACATCCGCGTGGTGAACCAGGCGGACAACAGCGAGCTCGCGCGGTACGACCTGAGCGAGGACGCCTCGACGGAGACCGCCATGGTCTTCGGCGAGCTGTACCGCAACGGCGCCGAGTGGAAGTTCCGTGCCATCGGCCAGGGCTACGCCTCGGGTCTGCGCGGCATCGCGCAGGACTTCGGCGTCAACGTCTGAGTACGGCCCAGAGAGCGCGACCGGGCCGTTCCTGAGAAGGCGCAGCCCGGGCCGCGCCCAGGGGGCGTCCGGCCATGATCCGCCGTACACCCCCCAGCACGTCCCCGTCCGGCGCCGCACCCAGTGCGGCGCCGGACGCGCTCAACAGACCGTTCATCGACTCGGGGAGGACTCACATCATGGGCGTCACACTCGCCAAGGGGGGCAATGTCTCCCTCTCCAAGGCCGCACCCAACCTCACCCAGGTGCTCGTCGGCCTCGGCTGGGACGCACGATCCACCACGGGCGCCGACTTCGACCTCGACGCCAGCGCACTGCTGTGCCAGTCGGGCCGGGTGCTCGGCGACGAATGGTTCGTCTTCTACAACAACCTCACGAGTCCGGACGGCTCCGTGGAACACACGGGCGACAATCTCACCGGTGAGGGCGAGGGCGACGACGAGTCGGTCATCGTGAACCTCAACCAGGTCCCCGCCCACTGCGACAAGATCGTTTTTCCGGTCTCGATCCATGAGGCCGACAACCGTGGGCAGACTTTCGGCCAGGTCAGCAACGCGTTCATTCGCGTGGTGAACCAGGCGGACGGCCAGGAACTCGCGCGCTACGACCTGAGCGAGGACGCCTCCACCGAGACCGCGATGATCTTCGGCGAGCTCTACCGGTACAACGGCGAGTGGAAGTTCCGTGCAGTGGGACAGGGGTACGCGTCGGGGCTGCGGGGCATCGCTCTAGACTTCGGGGTCAACGTTTCGTAAAGCCGCGCACGGCGCGGGGGAGCCCCGTACACATCCGGGGGAGACCCGTTACATACACGATGGGGTAGCCAGTGCTTCTGAAAACCTTCGGCTGGTCGTTCGCGATTACCGCGCTCGGCCTGGTCGCAGCGGTGTTCTACGGGGGGTGGGAAGCATTCGGTGTGGTCGCGATTCTTTCCGTCCTCGAGATCTCGCTGTCCTTCGACAATGCGGTGGTCAACGCCGGGATCCTGAAGAAGATGAATGCCTTCTGGCAGAAGATCTTCCTCACGGTCGGTGTACTCATCGCGGTCTTCGGTATGCGGCTGGTCTTCCCCGTCGTGATCGTGGCCATCACTGCCAAGATCGGGCCCATAGAGGCGGTCGATCTCTCGTTCAACCAGCCCGAGCGCTATCAGGAACTGGTCACGGACGCCCACCCGGCGATCGCCGCCTTCGGTGGCATGTTCCTTCTGATGATCTTCCTCGACTTCATTTTCGAGGACCGTGACATCCAGTGGCTGCGCTGGATCGAGCGCCCGCTCGCCAAGCTCGGCAAGGTCGACATGTTGTCGGTCTGCATCGCGCTCATCGTGCTGCTGGTCGCTGCCATGACCTTCGCGACCCAGGCGCACCAGCACGGCGGCGGGCACGCGGACAAGGCGGAGACCGTCCTGCTCGCGGGTGTCGCGGGTCTGATCACGTACCTCATCGTCGGCGGCCTCTCCGGCTACTTCGAGAACAAGCTCGAGGAAGAGGAGGAGCGCGAGCACGAGGCCGAGGAAGAGGCCAGGAAGACCGGCAAGAAGCTGTCCGCAGTGGCGCTCTCCGGCAAGGCCGCGTTCTTCATGTTCCTCTACCTCGAAGTCCTCGACGCGTCCTTCTCGTTCGACGGTGTCATCGGAGCCTTCGCCATCACCAACGAGATCGTGCTGATGGCCCTCGGCCTCGGCATCGGCGCCATGTACGTCCGGTCGCTCACGGTCTACCTGGTCCGCCAGGGCACCCTGGACGACTATGTCTACCTGGAGCACGGCGCGCACTACGCGATCGGCGCGCTCGCCGTGATCCTTCTCGTCACCATCCAGTACCAGATCAACGAGATCATCACCGGTCTTGTCGGCGTCGTCCTGATCGGCTGGTCCTTCTGGTCCTCCGTCCGGCGCAACAAGGCCCTGGAGGCCGGGGGCGACGGCTCGGATTCCAGGGCGGAAGTCCCGTCCGGGGTGTGACCCGGTAGGGATTGAGGAACGCTCTCAGCGGGGCGGTCCGTACGGCGACGGTTCTCCGGGAACACCCGGACCCGGCCCGGGGGCCGCCCCGCAGTGATGCGTGCGGGGCCTGGGCACTACCGAGACGTGTGGGGGTTGGGGATGGCGTTCTGGGACAGCCTGTGGCCGGGGCGGGAAGCACAGTTCGAGTCGGGCAACGCGGCGACCAACTCCATCGTGCTGTCCAAGCGGCACGCCACGGTCTCCCTCACCAAACAGGGCGCGCTGACCGGCAACCTGCGGGTCAACCTCTCCTGGCGGATGCGTACGTCCGACATCGAGGGCAGGTCACGGCAGAGCGGGCGGCTGCTGCGGCCCTTCAAACTCTTCCAGCCCGATGTGGTCCAGGCGCACACCCAGGGTGTCGTCAACGTCGACCTGGACCTGGGCTGCATGTACGAGCTGAAGGACGGCACCAAGGGCGTGGTGCAGCCGCTCGGCAACCTGATCGGCGACCTGAACGCGCCGCCGTACATCAGGCTCAGCGGGGACGACCGCTTCGGGGCGCCGTCGGGGGAGACCGTGTACGTCAACCTCGACCAGCGGGACCAGATCAAGCGGCTGCTGTTCTTCGTCTACATCTACGACCAGACGCCGGCCTTCGACCGTACGCACGCCAAGGTGACGCTCTACCCGGGCAACGGCCCGCGGATCGAGATCGAGCTCGACGAGCGGGCCCCACAAGCACGCTCGTGTGCCGTGTTCACCGTGGAGAACGTCAAGGGCGAGCTGATCGTGCGGCGCGAGGTGAAGTTCGTCTACGGCTTCCAGTCGGAGCTGGACCGGCTGTACGGCTGGGGAATGCAGTGGGGGCGCGGCTACAAGTCCCGGGCCTGAGCGGCAGTCTCCCGCCGCGGCGGTCAGGAGCGGACGAACTGGGGGCCCTGCGGCGGCAGCACGAAATTCGGGTCCGGGGCGGGCGCGGCGGCCGCCGCGGGCTGCGGATAGCCGTATGCAGGCTGCGGCGCGGCCGGCTGAGGGTAGCCGTAGGCGGGCTGAGGCGCGGGGGCGGCCGCCGCGGGCTGCGGGTAGCCGTAGGCCGCCGGGGCCGCCGCGGGCTGCGGGTAGCCGTACGCGGGCTGCTGGTGCTGGATCGTGGCCTGCAGGTCGGGGCCGGGCGCCGGTGCCGGGGCGGACAGGGGGGCGACCGTCGGCACGGCCGGGGCCGGATCGGGCTCGGCCGCGGCCTCCGCCTCGTCGACCGAGATACCGAATGCGGTCGCGAGTCCGACCAGCCCGGTCGGGTAGCCCTGACCGACCGCCCGGAATTTCCAGCCATCGCCGCGCCGGTAGAGCTCACCGCAGATGATCGCGGTCTCCTCACCGGTCTCCGGCCGTACATCGAACACGGCGAGCGGGTCGCCGCCCGCCGACGCCGCGTCGTAGAGAAGTATGCGGAGATCGCGGACCTGCTGGAAGGCGGCCCCGTCGGAGGAAGCCGCGATGACCACCTGTTCGACCGACGGGTCGAGCGCGCCCAGGTCGGCCTCGATGGTGTCGGTGAGTCCCTCGGCGACACTGCGCTTCGGTAGCCGTCGTACCAGGCCGGAGGGGTGCCGGGGCTGGTTGTAGAACACGAAGTCCTCGTCCGAGCGCACACGGCCACCGGCGCCGAGAAGCAGGGCCGAGGCGTCCACATCGGGCACCCCGACGCCCGGAGTCCAGCGCAGCACGGCTCGTACGGCCATGGCATCGAGGGGGACGTTCGAGCCCTTCAGCATCGCGTGCGTCATGGCGGTCATCCTGCCTGCTGGCAGCCTGCGCAGACAACGTGGGGGCCCGTCCCATGTCCCGGCAGCGCGTCGGAACCACGTCCTCCGGGCCTTGCGGAACCGTCGGGAAATGGACGAGTTACCCGAAATTCATGCACGTGGGGAACTGTCGACACCCGTCCATACGTACTATTACCGGCCACACGTTGTCGGGCCGGTCCAGCAGTACGGGGGAATCACATGCGTCATTTCGGGCACATCTCGCCCGCGGTGCGGGAAGGCCTGTTCTTTCGGCAGCCGTGCGAATTCGGGGCGGACTCCCCCGCCCGGATACTTTCGGCCGCCCTCGGCGCCACTCTGTACTCCCCGGCCACCCGGCCGCGGCTCGCCGATGACATCCTCAAGCAGGCCGGGCGCGGTGTCGTCTCGATGGTGCTGTGCCTGGAGGACTCCATCGACGACTCCGAGGTGTCGGACGCCGAGGAGAACCTGGTCAGGCAGTTCGCCGACCTCGCTGCGCGCGGCGCCGAGGTGCCGCTGCTCTTCATCCGGGTCCGCGAACCGGAGCAGATGACGGACCTGGTGCAGCGGCTCGGAAGCTCCGTCCGACTGTTGTCCGGTTTTGTACTTCCGAAGTTCACGGAAGAGCGTGGTCTTCCTTTCATGGAGGCGCTCACCAAGGCCGAGACGGCCGGGGGACAGCGCCTGTTCGCGATGCCCGTCCTCGAATCGCCCGAGCTGCTGCACCTGGAGACCCGCGCGGCGACGCTCCAGGGAATCGTCCGCACCGTCAGCATGTACCGGGACCGGGTGCTGGCCCTGCGGCTCGGGGTCACCGACTTCTGCTCGGCGTACGGACTGCGCAGGGCGCCCGACATGACGGCGTACGACGTCCAGCTCGTCGCCGCGGTCATAGCCGATGTGGTCAATGTGCTGGGCCGGGCGGACGGGACGGGCTTCACGATCACCGGACCGGTGTGGGAGTACTTCCGGCTCCAGGAGCGCATGTTCAAGCCGCAGCTGCGCCGCAGCCCCTTCCTTGAGGGTCGGGCCGACGGGCTGCGTACGACACTGATCGAGCACGACCTCGACGGGCTGCTGCGGGAGATCGAGCTCGACCGGGCCAACGGGCTGCTCGGCAAGACCTGTATCCACCCGTCGCACGTAGCGCCGGTGCACGCACTGTCCGTGGTCAGCCATGAGGAGTTCAGCGACGCACGGGACATCCTGCGGCCGGAGCGCGTCGGTGGCGGAGTGATGCGCTCCGCGTACACGAACAAAATGAATGAAGTGAAGCCGCACCGCGCCTGGGCCGAGCGCACCCTGCAACGGGCCGAGGTCTTCGGCGTGGCGAGGGAAGACGTCGGCTTCGTGGATCTGCTGGCCGCGGGGCTCGCGGAATGAGCGCGTCTCGATGAGCGAGCGCGCAGCAAGGAAAGAGGACGGCGAACGTGGTGTGGTCGGGTAGCTGGGTGGCGGAGCGACTGGGCGTCGAGCTCGTCGGCAACGGGAAGCCCGAAGGCGACGGCGAGCTCCGGGAGCTGCTGGGCCTCGCCCTGCGCCGCAACCCCAAGCGGGCCCATCTGCTCGTCTCCAATGTGCTGGGCAAGCATGTGCCGCAGCGACCCTCCGTGGTGTACGGCGCGGGGGTCGAGCTCGGCCTGCGCGTGCGCGCGCTCCTCGGGGAGGCGGAGGCCCGCCGGGCGGTGGTGCTCGGGTACGCGGAGACGGCCACCGGCCTCGGCCACGCGGTCGCCGACGGGCTGGGCGTGGCCCCGTACCTCCACTCGACGCGGCGTCCGGTCGAGGGCGTGGCCCGGGCCGGCGGCTTCGAGGAGTCGCACTCGCACGCGACGTCGCATCTGCTGCTGCCGGAGGACCCCGCCCTGCTGGCGCGCGGGAGCGGGGCGCCGCTCGTGCTGGTGGACGACGAGTTCTCCACGGGCAACACCGTGCTCAACACGATCCGCGCGCTGCACGAGCTGTACCCGCGCGACCGCTACGTCATCGTGGCTCTGGTGGACATGCGGTCCGCGGCCGACCGCGAACGGCTGACCGGGTTCGCCGCCGAGATCGGCGCCCGCGTCGACCTGGTGGCCAGGGGTACGGGCACGGTGCGCCTCCCGGACGGTGTTCTGGAGAAGGGCCAGGCCCTGGTCGCCGCCCACGAGCCGGAGCGGGAACCCGCCCGGGCCGGTGCGGCAGGACCCGTCACCCCCCGCACGCGGGTGGAGCTGGAGTGGCCCGCCGGTGTGCCCGACGGCGGACGCCACGGCTTCACCCCGGCCCACCGGGAGACGCTCGAATCGGCCCTTCCCGCCATGGCTGCGCGCATCGCCGGCGCCCTGGGCGGTGAAGCCCGCCGCATACTCGTCCTCGGCTTCGAGGAGCTGATGTACGCACCGCTCCGGCTGGGCACCGCCCTGGAGGAGCACACCGACGCCGAGGTCAGCTACTCGACCACCACACGGTCCCCCGTCCTCGCCGTGAACGACCCCGGCTATGCGATACGCAGCCGGCTGGTCTTCCCGGCCCACGACAATCCGGCCGACGGCCCCGGAGTCCGCTACGCGTACAACGTCGCGGATGCCGGTTTCGACGCCGTGGTGGCCGTCGTCGACTCCGCCGCCGACACCCCGGAACTGCACGCCCCGGACGGCCTGCTGGCGGAACTCGCCGCACACACCTCCCACGTCCTGCTGGCCGTCGTCCCCTCGTACGTCCCGTCGCCCGCCCCCTCCACCGCCCCCGAACGGCAGGAACCCCCCATGCTGTCCGAGCCCCTCCGCGGCCCAGCCTTCTCCTCCTACGCGCCGGAAGAAGTCGGCTGGTTGCTCCAGGACCTCTCGGACACCGAGCTGGAGGCGCCCACCGAGGAGCGCGAGGAGGCGATACAGAGCGGGGGCGCGCACTACGCCGAGTCGCTGCCCGTCGAGTACCAGCCGTCCGCCGAGTACCAGGACCTGTTCAAGGCGGCCCTGGACCTGTCGGCGGCCCGCATCGCACGGGCCGTCGGAACCGTCACCGAGACGGTCCTCGCCGAGCGCACCCCCCGCCCCGTGCTGGTCTCCCTCGCGCGGGCCGGCACCCCGGTCGGCGTGCTGATGCGCCGCTGGGCCCAGCACCGTCACGGGCTCGATCTGCCGCACTACGCCGTCTCCATCGTGCGCGGCCGGGGCATCGACGCGAACGCCCTGCGCTGGCTGGCCGCCCATCACGACCCCGCCGACGTCGTCTTCGTCGACGGCTGGACCGGCAAGGGCGCCATCACCCGCGAACTGGCCGCCGCACTCGGCGAGTTCGACGGCTTCGATCCCGAGATCGCAGTCCTCGCCGACCCGGGCGGCTGCGTCCGCACCTACGGCACCCGCGAGGACTTCCTCATCCCGTCCGCCTGCCTCAACTCCACTGTCTCCGGGCTGATTTCCCGTACCGTCCTCCGCTCGGACCTGGTCGGCCCCCATGACTTCCACGGCGCGAAGTTCTACCGCGGGCTCGCGGATGCCGATGTGTCCGGTCACTTCCTCGACACCGTCGCGGCCCACTTCGACGAGGTCGTCGACGCCGTGGACGCCGAGGTCAAGGAGCTGCTCACGGCCGACCGCGTTCCCACCTGGGAGGGCTGGGCGGCCGTCGAGCGCATCAGCGAGGAGTACGGCATCCACGATGTGAACCTGGTCAAGCCGGGTGTCGGCGAGACCACCCGCGTACTGCTGCGACGCGTCCCCTGGAAGATCCTCGCCAAGCGCGGAGCCGGTGCCGACCTCGAACACATCCGGCTGCTGGCCGAGCAGCGCGGCGTGCCGGTCGAGGAGGTCGACGGTCTCCCGTACACCTGCGTCGGACTGATCCACCCGAAGTACACCCGCGGAGCGACGGGCGCGGACGGCAAGGCGGTGGCGTCACAGTGACCCACCCGGCCACTACGACCACCCCCACCACCCCGACCACCCCTGTGACGCTGGTCGCCAGCGACCTCGACCGCACCCTCATCTATTCGACGGCGGCACTCCAGCTCGCCATGCCGGACGCGGACGCCCCCCGGCTGCTCTGCGTCGAGGTGTACGAGAACAAGCCGCTCTCCTACATGACGGAGACGGCCGCCGCACTCGTCGACGAACTGGCCCGCACCACGGTCTTCGTACCCACGACCACCCGTACCCGCGAGCAGTACCACCGCATCCAGTTCCCCGGCCCCGCACCGAAGTTCGCCATCTGCGCCAACGGGGGACACCTCCTGGTCGACGGCGTCTCCGATCCCGACTGGCAGGACCGGGTGGCCCGCCGGCTCGCCGACGAGTGCGCCTCGCTCGCCGAGGTCCGCGCCCACCTCGTGGCCGCCGCCGACCCCGCCTGGCTGCTGAAGGAACGAGTCGCCGAGGACCTCTTCGCCTATCTCGTCGTCGAACGCTCGCTGCTGCCCACGGACTGGGTGGAGGAGCTGGCCGAATGGGCGGGGCCCCGTGGCTGGACCGTGTCCCTCCAGGGCCGCAAGATCTACGCCGTGCCCAAGCCGCTCACCAAGAGCGCCGCGATGAACGAGGTCGCCCACCGCGCCGGCGCCACCCTCACCCTCGCCGCCGGCGACTCGCTCCTCGACGCCGATCTGCTCCTCGCCGCCGACCTCGCCTGGCGTCCGGGCCACGGCGAACTGGCCGACACCGACTGGAGCGCCCCGCACGTCGACGTCCTGAGAGAACGCGGTGTGGCGGCGGGCGAGGAAATCCTCCGCCGGTTCATTCGGGCCTCCGTCGCCCGGCGCGGCCTCTGACTCCTGCGCGGCCCTCGCCGAACGGCTGGACCCTGCGCGGCGAAACACGTCGACGCGATCTTCGACAAGCTCGGACCGACAGGGAACAGTGGCTGACAGCCGACGCGTTCCCCCCGTACTCCGGTACGGGAGGAACTGACCAGCCTGCCCGGCACGCACAGAGAGAGTCTGCGATGTCCAAGGGAAACGAAACCAAGATCACGGACGAGTTGTACGCGTACATGCTGGCGCACAATCCGCCGCTCGACGCGGTGCAGCGGGAGCTCGTCGAGACCACATACGCGCGCCTTCCCGATCAGGCCGGCATGCAGTCCGCCGAGGAGCAGGGGCCACTGCTCGCCTTCCTCGTACGGCTGACCGGGGCCCGGCACATCGTCGAGGTCGGGACATTCACCGGGTTCTCCGCTCTGGCCATGGCGCAGGCGCTGCCCGCCGACGGGCGGCTGATCGCCTGCGACATCTCGGAGGAGTGGACCGCCTACGGCAGGGAGGCGTGGGAGAGGGCAGG
This sequence comes from Streptomyces sp. NPDC057486, assembly GCF_042802415.1. NCBI lineage: Bacteria > Bacillati > Actinomycetota > Actinomycetes > Kitasatosporales > Streptomycetaceae > Streptomyces > Streptomyces sp. NPDC057486. The sequence goes on from NZ_JBHVEE010000002.1 coordinate 72,711, forward strand.
CGTCGCCGACCGGATCGAGCTGCGCATCGCCCCCGCGCTCGACACGCTGAGGGCGATGCCGTCCGAACCGCACATCGATCTCGCCTATCTGGACGCGGACAAGGGCAACTACATCCCGTACTGGGAGGAGCTGGTGCCCCGCATGCGGCAAGGCGGTCTCGTCGTCACCGACAACGTGCTGTTCCACGGCGGCGTGACCGACCCGCAGGCGACCGGCGGGGCGGCGGCGATCAAGGAGTTCAACGAGCATGTGGCCGCCGACCCGCGGATGGACAGCGTGATGCTCACCGTGGCGGACGGGCTGACACTCTCCCGCAGGAGGTAGCGCCGCCCGCCGGCCGGGTCGAGCCGTTCGACGCCGCGGCCGGGTCAGCCGCAGCAACCACCACCGCAGCAACCCCCGCCGCCACCGCCACCCGACGGGGCGGCGGGCGCGGACTTCGTCGAACCCCCGCCCACGGCCACGGTGGAGAGGAGCTTCACGGTGTCCTCGTGCCCGGCGGGGCAGGAGGCAGGGGCCGAGGACTCGGCCATCGGACGGCTGAGTTCGAACGTGTCTCCGCAGGAGCGGCATCGGTACTCGTAACGAGGCATGACCCCAGGCTAACCGGCGGCCCTCCTCGGCAGCAGTATCCGGCGACAGGACCCGGGGACGGTACGGGGAGGGCGCACCGCCGCGGCGGCACCGCTCCTACGACCGGGCAATCGGCATGGACTGCCGTCGGCTGTGGCGCAGTTCCTGGGCTGCCTGCTCGGGATGGCGGGCCTGCCAGTACGGGTTGTCGTGCGGGAGCCCGCCACTGACCCTCCCGTACATCCCGAACATCATCAGCATCAGTCCGACGACAAAGCTGAACAGCACGTTCTGCAGGTGGAAGGCCAGGAAGTTGTAGGCCGTGTCGAGCAGCGCGAGATTGATGAAGCCGCTGAGGATGAACGCGACACCGAGGACCATGTTGAGCATCGAGGCGAAGTTGCCGCCGATCACCATTCCGATGAACAGGAGCAGGCCGACGCAGATGGACAGGATGCTGAGCGTGCCGTTGGTGTTCAGGCCCGCGACGGTGGCACCACCCGTGTCGAAGAAGCCGATCTTGTTGATGAGCCCCAGGATGCCGAAGGCGAGCAGCACCAGTCCCATCAGCCCTGCCCCGACACGGTAGACGCTGCTCAGCCGGTGATCGACCGGGAGGTGTTCGTCGAGCCGCGCCATTCTGCCGGGTCTTGCCGGCCCTCGCGCCGCTTGCTGCGGGTGATGAGGGAGGTGCGGGAGACGCGGAGCATGAGTGTGGGCCATGGCGGCCTCCTTCGGACAATCACCATGATCCGCCCCGCCCCGGGCCCCGACAACTGGGCTCAGCCCCCGGCGCCACGCTCCTCCCGGATCTCGGCGACCACCCTCGCAGCCGTCTGCCGCACCGCTTCCGTCTCGGTCAGAAAGTGCCAGTAGTCGGGGTGGCGGCCCTCCAGTCCGGCGACGGCCCGCTCCAGCCGGGCCACTGCGTCGTCCAGCGGCCGGGCATGGCGCGGGTCGGGCGTGTTGCGGCCCGCCATGGCAAGACGCTGCGCGTCCCGGATCGCGAACCGGGTCCGCTGGATCTCCTGCTGCGGATCCTTGGCCACGGCGTCGAGCCGCTGCAGCCGGTCACCGGCCGCGGACACCGCCTCGTCCGTCGCGTTCAGCAGGGCCCGCACGGTGGAGAGCCGCGAGGTCGCATCCGCCCAGCGCTGCTCGTCCCGCGCCTTGGCCGCCTCCTTGAGCTTCTCCTCGGCCTGCCGCACATTGACCGCCGCCTGCTCCGGAACCGGCTGAAGGTCCTGCCAGCACGCTGCCGAGAAACGCCGCCTCAGCTCACTCAGCACCGGCTCCACCGAGCCCGCGCGGGTGGTCAGCGCCTGGGCACGGGTACGCAGCGAGACCAGGCGGCGGTCGATCTCGGCGGCACGCTCGGGAAGCTGCTCCGCCTCCGCCCGTATGGCCTCCGCACCGCGCAGCACCTGATCGGCGCGGAGCAGCGTCTCCGGCACGCCGTGCCGGCCGGCGCCCTGGTTGAGCTTGGTCAGTTCGGGGGCGAGGGCCGCCAGGCGCGCGGCGAGATCGTCCGCCCGCAGCCCGGACGCGCGCACCGCGTCGAGAGCATTGCTCGCACCGAGCAGCGCCTGCCGGGCGCGCTCCACGGCGGGCGCGAGCCGGGCCAGCTGTGTCTCCGCGTTTCCCAGGAGCGGACCGAGTCCCCGGGCGAACCGGTCGAGCTCGCCCTTGACCCGTACGAGCTCGTCCTTGGCGCCCGTCAGCTCCGTCCTGGCACGCGCCGCGATCGCCGGTTCGAGATCGTCCCGGTCCAGGTCGTGCGCGTCCACCGCCGTGATGTACGCATGGCTCGCCTCGTCGATCCGCCGCCCCAGAGCGGCGAAATCGTCCACCACCTTGCGCGCGGCGGGCGAACTGTCCACCGCCGTGATCGTCTCGATCGAGATCTGCAGATCGCGCTGAGCGGTGTCCAGCTCGTAGAACGCCTCCGCGGCCGCATCCTTCGCCGCCTGCGCCTCGACACGCTGGCTCGCCCCACGACCGCCGAACCAGCGCCGTGTACCTCCACCGGTGAAAGCGGCCGGCATCGCGGCGGCGAGCAACGGCACCGGAAGCAGCATCAATACGAGGACGTCCCTGACGACGGAAATGCCACCCGCTTCTGCCCGCGGCCGCGCGTGTGTCGCCGTCACATCCCTCTCCCGTGCCGTTTCGCCCTGCCCGGTTCATTCTCCCACCAGTAAGGACGAACACACGGGCCGGTTAGTTCGCCGTTCGCACCGTGATCTGACCGTTGTCGCTGTGCGCCTTCACCACATGAGGACTGCCGTCGCTGCGCGGCACCTTCACCGAGGTGCGCCCGTTCCTCGCGGTGGCAGTCACCGCGTACGCCTCCGAACCGCTCGGCAGATCGATGGTCACCCGGCCGTTGTCGCTGACGGCGTCCACCAGATCCGGCACAGCGCTGAACCCGAGCCGGATCCCCCCGTTGTCCGAGCGCGCGGAGACGGACCTGCTGGAGATCCGCTCCGTGTCGAGGCCCCCGTTGTCGCTCTCCAGCTTCAGCGGACCGCTGGAGTCACGGACGGTCACCCGTCCGTTGTCGGAGTGGAGTGTGAGCGGAGTGTCGAACCCGGACGCGACGACCCGTCCGTTGTCCCCGTTCACCGTCACCGCGACGCCACGCGGCACCCTCACCTGATGGCGCGAACCGCAGTTACTGATCAACGCGTCGCACTTCACCCGCAGCGTGAGCGTGTCGTCCCGCATGGACCACCGGGCATCGGGCCCGTTCCCGAGCACCACCCACCCGTCGACGCGCCGGGTCACCTCGACCTTGCGCACATCGGCCGGCACGAGCTCCACGGTCGTACCGCCGGACTCGATGGTCAGCGTCTTCCCGCTCAGCGCGAACGACCGGTGCTCGGCCGGCGCGTCGTCCACGTCCGCGCTGCCGCAACCGGTGAGGGCCAGAGAGACGAGGACAGCCCCGCCGGACGCGACGAGCGCGCGGGGCCGGGTAAGGGTGTGGGTGCGGGTGCGGAGTGCCACGGTGATCGATCCCCCATCCGGTCCGGCGGGCTGTCCCGCCGGTGTGGTTCCACCGTAGGGAGCACGCCTGCCCGGGGAGAATCCGGGCGGCTACCGTAAGCGGGGTGGGGATATCCCCCGTCTCCCCGTCGGCCCGGACAACCGTTTGTGAGCATGAGCCGTGTGCCATGTAGGCTGTTCCTTCATCCACGGGTGCGTAGCTCAGGGGTAGAGCGCTGCTCTTACAAAGCAGATGTCGGCGGTTCGAAACCGTCCGCGCCCACCAGCCAGAACGCCCCCGCAGCCGTCTGCTGCGGGGCGTTGACGGTAGTAGTTGACGGCAGTCCCTCAGGCGCATCGCGTAGTTGTGGGCTGCGTGAGTAGAAACCTTCTCTACGGGTTCGAGCAGCGCGAGCGCCTGTCGGGGGTCAGGCACCGTCGCGGGGTCCAGCTCCTCTTCCACCTGCTCAGGTGCCTTCCACTAGACCTGAGGGGGGAGGGTTCTGGGGCAGAAGCCCGGCGTCGACCGCGTAGCCGAGCGCGTTGTGGAAGATTGCTTGCTTCCTGCGAATGGTCGAAGCGGATGCCGTGGCGCGCCGCGACCACAGCCACGGCGGCCATGAGTCCGGCCAGCGGCAGGAACGCTGTGAACCGGTGGGGGATCAGGACTTAGTCGACCGGGTTCTTGAAGAGCCACACCGAAGCGACTTCACCCGCGGACCCCGCGATGAGGAGGACGACACTCGCGGCGAGCCGGTACCGGTCGGGGCGTGCCCACGGCCAGAAGCGGCGGAACGCGTCGGCCGAAGACACGGCCGCCGCAAGGGGCACTGGACTGTCCTCGGCTGCCGGGGCCACGGGCTTGATGTGAGCCGAGTCGGCGGGTGTCGCGTCCACCAAGCGGGGTCACCTTCTCGGGAAGGGAGCCGGGTGGGGGCATGCGGCGGAAGGGGGGCGACGGACGGGATCCGCCGTCGCCCCCCGATGACGATCCTCGGGCGAGGCGGCGATGCTTAGTAGCCGCCGCCGAAGCCGCCGCCGTAGCCGCCGCCGAAGCCGCCGCCGTAGCCGCCGCCGAAGCCGCCGCCGTAGCGGCCACGGCCGCCACGGCGGCCACGTCCGCCGTAGCCGCCACGTCCGCCGTAGCCGCCGTAGCCGCCGTAGCCGCCACGGCCACCACCGCGGCCACCACCTCGGCCACCGCGGCCGCTGAAGATCGAGAAAGCGCTCATGACGTACCTCCTGTGTGACTGGATGTGCCGGAAGGACTTCGCAGCCCATTGGTTGCCTGAGATCGGCCCCAACGGCACCGAAGACATTCATGCAGCTGGGGTGGGACCCCTTGGGCAATCCGGCGTGGACTGGGGTGATCGATCAGAACCCTCTATGAACGTACCTAGATCAGCCTAAGAGTGCTCGTTCATGCACAGACAGTGACAGCCCTCGTGTGGGTGCGTGACACCTCGGCGGATGTCTCCCGAGGGCGGTAGAGAAGCGACCCAGTTCGCGGCGCCGCCACACGGCTGCCGAACCTGCCTTTGAGGCTGTGAGATCAATGCCTGACGTGAACTCAGTAGCCCTTCGCCAAATACATACTGACGCCACATCATGTGTCGTCGGACGGGATGTGCCGTTGACCGCCGCCCGCTATGGGACCGCGCTCGGGCAGCATCGGAGCAGGGTGCCACGACCCTTGGGCAGCGTCGGAGCGGGGGCCACGACCCTCGGGCACGTGATCGGAATGGTCGGGAATCGCGGCAGCCATTCAGGTGACGTGACCACCTGAAGAACTCTGTCGCCGGAGGACATCGAGACCGCTGGTCTGACTGCAGTCTTTGACGGCAACACCGGTGCACCCTGCCGTACCAGGAAAGTCGATGCCGGACGCTGCGCAGGACGCTAGCGAGTCGCATACCCGGCCCTTGGGCCGCCGGAAGGAACTCCCCGTTCACCTCCGACGCGGAGGACGACACCGCCAAACTGTTCCTATGGATGCTGGTGGTGTGGCGCTCGTAGGCGTCTGTGCGGGAGTAATAGGAGCGGCAGTGGGTGCCGCCGGTGCAATCGCCTCAGCATGGATTACGGGGCGTAGCCAGGGCCGCGTTCAGCACAGTCATTGGCGTCGACAGGTGCGACGGGACGCCTGCAGCAGCCTGCTAACGGTGGCCAATGGCGTGTACGCCAGTCACGGCCCGGCGGCGCGCGCGATGAAAGCGGGTCGCAGGTTCCCAACCGGAGAGCTCCCCGATCAACTGACATCAACGACGCTGAACGAAGGCGGACTGCAGCAACGCAAGCCGGAATGGCAGGCAGCCACGTGGGCGCGTTCTGGGAGGCCAAGCTGCAGAGCGATCGAACTTACAAGGCAGATGTCGGCGGTTCGAAACCGTCCGCGCCCACCACAAGGAAGCACGACGAAGGCCCAGGTCACCGGTACCGAACCGAGGGCCTGGGCCTTGTTCGTTCCTCAGCCGCGGAAGCGGGGGAGAGGCATCGTGCCGGATGCGTCGCCGGGCTCTGCCGGCCGGACCTTTTTGATCTGCTCGTCGACGTGAGCGGCGATCGTGTGGTCACGGCCGTTCACCAGGTGCTGGTAGATCAGCGCGGCACGCACTGACGAGTGGCCCATCCGTTGCATCAGCTCGCGCGTGGTCGCACCGCCGGTCGCGGCGAGGGTGTTCCCGGTGTGGCGCAGATCGTGGAAGTGGACGTCTCCCAGGCCGGTCGTCTCCAGGGCCCGCAGCCACAGGCGGCGGGATGTTGTTCCGGCGGCGCAGCTCCGCAGCACCCCACGCAAGTCGCATCACCCCATGGGACATGGAGCAGGCGTGGGCGACGAGGACCAGCCCCGCGTTCGGCGGAAGTTGGCCGAGGTCTCGATGAGCCTCTTGCTCCTCTAGTTCTTCAAGTCCCAGGTCTAGTTCGCCCTGCATGGGTTCAGGTCCGTGACGTCGGATGAGGTCAGCGCGTAGGCCCGTAGCTCGCCGGAGTCGTGCTGCGGTGACAGGTAGATCTGTTTTGGCGCAGCGGATCGGGTAGATCACGTTGTCGCCGACGATCATGACGGTTCGAAACCTTTCCGGTCGCAGCACTAGCGTGCCCGACGGGTCGGCACAGTCCCTGCGACTCTCCCGGCTACGCGCGAGCGCCCCGCGGCGCGTGGCTGCGGGGCGCCTTGTGGGGTTTTAGTCGATCTGCTCCCCGTTGTGCGTACCGCCCTTGCAGAGGTTGTCCGCCAGATCGGGCATTCCGCCGCCCTGCCTGCACTCAGAAGGGGTGACGTAGGTTGGGGCACCCTGTGCGGTGGCGGCGGTGGCGGTGGCGACGCCTGTGAGGCCGAGTCCGGCTAGGGCTGCCGTGGCGATGACGGCGGCGAGGATTCGTTCAATGCGCATTTGGTTCCCCTTTCACGCATTGCCTCGGTTGGGGCACTAGTCAGCTTGATCTTCACCAATGGGGGTGGCACGTCGTGTTGCGCCATTCGGGTGACGGTGTTGTCGGGTGCGCGGTTGGTGACGCGACCCGTCGGACAGGCCCTGGAACGAAGAGACCACCCCAGCTGGATGGGTGGTCTCTTCGTTGTTCCGGAGGGGGCAGCGTCCGTAACCGGCCCAATGCAAGAGCCGTGTTGACCTGCGGAAACGCGCCCTTGGTAGCGGAGGGTGGCCGGACGCTGCACATTCTGTTCAGCGGCGGCAGGAAAAGTGTAGGTCAGAGGGGGCGAGCGATCCCCGGCGGACGCTATTTTCCCTTAACTCTCAAGTTTTGCTGGGGATGGCTTTTCAGGCGGGGCGGGATCGCGGGCCCGGATGCCCGCCCGCCCCCCTGAAAGCCGTGGTGAACCACAGAGAGCGGGGGAGGCCCGGCGGCACCTGCCCACGTAAATCTGCCGGCTCAGCGGATCGGCGTCGTGCATGCGGTGCGCGTGCACGACGTCCCGCTCAGTCCGCAAAGGCAAAAGCAAGGCCAACGACCATGAGCCCGCCCGGAGCGACCACACCTCCGCCCGCGGGAATCTTCCACGCGCGCCGGCGGGCACGGCTGCCACCCTGGCGAACTGGGGCAACCCGAGTTCCTTCCAGCGGTGGCCGACGGCACCCTCCCGTACGGCACGCCCGGCACCCGTTCACGTATCTCGGCAAACACCCGGCAAACGCCCGTCCAACACTCGCTTTGGTTGTCCCTGCAACCTTCCAGCCCTTCCAGAGGTCTGGAAGGGCTGATTAGATCTTGATTCCCTGGGGGGAACACATGAGAAGACGCACTCTCTCGGCGCTGTGCACACTTGGCGCGCTCGGTGGCGTGCTCGCGGTTCCGACGGCGGCACAGGCGGCCGACCCGCACCCGTCGGGCCCCTCGGTCCGGGCCGACGAGACCCGGATCTACGTGGACTTCGGTACGCGTACGCTGCCGAAGGACCTGAAGGTGCTCCTGCGCAAGACGGGCACCGACACCCCGGTGGCGACCATCACCGAGTTCGGTTTCCTGGAGGACACGGACCCCTGCAACCCGTCCTGCCAGGACGACCCCGGTGAGACCGCCGTCGAGACCTCCCCGCTGCGCCTGGCGGACCTGGGCCGGTACGCGGTGGACGTCGAGTACGACGGCACCGAGGGGGAAACGATTCTCCACAAGGACGAGGCGGTATTCGACTATCACCTGATCCCGCAGGTCAAGACGTTCGAGGTGAGCGGGAAGCCGGACCTGGAGCACAGGACGGTGACCGTCAAGGCGGACGCGACGCTGCGCGACCCGCGCGACGGCTCCGAGACGCCGATGGCGAACGGCCGGCTGGTGCTGGAGACGACCGCGGCGAGGACGGGACTGACCACCGATGCCGCAGGTCATGTCGAGACGCCCTTCACCTTCACGGGCACGGAGAAGCACGACACGACGACGTGGCAGAACGACGTCAGGATGGCCCTCCGGCCAGCCGGCGCGGACGCCGCGCACGGTCTGACCCGCCAGGTCGAGGTCGGCTACGCCGCGACCGACATCACGCTGGACTCGCCCACGGTGAGGGGCGCGGACGGGACGGACGCCCCGCTGACCGGCCGGGCCACCTACCGTGACAGCAGCGGCGTCTCCAAGCCGGTCCCCGTCGGCACGCCCATGTCGGTGTACACCGTACGGACCTTCAAGACCGGGGAGGACGGGCGCTTCACCACCCAGGTCCCCGTCGACGGTACCCGACGGCAGACGATCGCCCTCCTGGGTACGCCATGGCTGTCGACCAGGTACGCGTACGTCACCCCGGACCCGACGACGAGCGCGGGCTTCCACAGGCTCCCCACGGTCACCGTCAGCCGGTACAAGAAGGTCACAGTGTCGGGCATCTTCGACCGCTACGACCTCCCGGCCGCGACGACCCTGAAGGTGAACCTCCAGTTCAAGGCGAAGGGCACCACGACCTGGGTCACCAAGAAGACCATCGACAGCCCCGCCATCGCGGGCGACAGCTCCCGCACGGTCACGGCCGCGGACCTGCCCTACCAGGGCGTGGGCGTCTGGCGGTTCCAGTTCCCCGGCACCAAGCAGATCCCGGCCGGCCCCGCCCCGGAGTCGTACTCGGTGTACCGCCAGATGACCGCCTTCCCGGAGTTCAACGCGAGCCCCGAGCCGGTCAAGGCGGGCGCCCCCCTCGTGATCACCGGCAAGCTCAACACGAAGAACGAGGACAACGGGCAGTGGTCCGCGTTCGCCGGCGCGCGGATCGACATCTACTTCCGCGCGAAGGGCACGACCACCTGGCGCGGGGCCGGCGTCGCCGTGACGGGCAAGGACGGCAGGTTCACGAAGACGTTCACGGCGGCCAAGGACGGCGACTGGCAGGCCAAGTACGACGGCGACGAATGGAGTCACTTCTACAGCTACAGCCGCCTGGACTTCGTGGACGTCCAGTGATTACGGCCCGCGTGAGGTGACCGTACCCGCCCGCTCGCGTCCCGGGGCTCTTCCGGGCAGCGGGCGGGCGGCACGGGCCGCGCAGTGCGGCCTGGACGCGCCCGGTCCGCCGGCAGACCATGCGCGCGATGGCTGCGGCCAGGGAAGTGGAACTCGCCCGCGCCCTCGGCGGCTATGTCCCACGGCTGCTGCCTGCTGATGCCGACGAGTCGCGCTGGACGTGTTGAAGGTGCGGGGTGTGGTCCCGGCGGATGGCGAGGAGGGCGACGTCGTCGCCGAGGCGTCCGCCGGTGTGGGCGAGCAGGTCGCGTTCGATGCGGCGGAGCAGTGCCTCGGGAGGGTGGTCGGTCCACTGCGCTGCGCGTTCCGCGAGCGGGTAGAAGACGCCGTTGTGGTCACGGGCTTCGATGACACCGTCGGTGTACAGGACCAGCGTGTCCTCAGGGCCGAAGGGCAGGACATCGACGACGAGGTTGCCGGGATCCGTGACGCCGACGCCAAGTGGGGGCCCGGGGTGGAGGCGGGGCACGTGGACGGTGTTGCCCGGGCCGAGCAGCAGAGGCGCCGGGTGACCGCAGCTGGTCATGCGGACCACGGGCTCGGCATCGGCGATCTCGAGCAGAAGAGCGGTCACGAAGCGTTCTCCCGCCTCGCCCTCCGGTTCGAAGTCGGCGAGGTAGCGGGTCATGCTCCGTTCCAGGGAAGCGGCCAGGTCGGGCAGGGAGGCGTGCTGGTGGGTGGCTTCGCGGAAGGCACCGAGCAGGAGGGCGGCCTCGCCCAGGGCGGGCAGGCCCTTGCCCCGCACGTCGCCGATCATCACGCGGGCCGCGCTGCCGGTGCGGGCGGCGGCATACAGGTCGCCGCCGATATTGGCCTCCTCCTCGGCAGCCAGATAAACACAGGCGAGTCGCAGCGGGCCGAGCCGGCTCGGCAGCGGCCACATCAGCACCTGCTGGGCGGCCTCCGCGACCGATCGGACCTGAGCCATCTGGCGTGCGTGCCGGTCGCGCACCGCACACAGGAACACGATCAACGAGGTGATCACCGCGATGGCGAGCATCTCCACCACCACGTTCCGCGAGGACACCGTTCCGGTCTGCCAGCCGCTGATCGCCTCGCCCACCAAGGCCAGGACCCCGATGCCGCCCGTCGTCCAGGGGCCCGCGAACCACGCGGTGAGCGTGGGCGCGACCACCAGCAGGGGACCGAGAACTATGTTCGGCCCGCTCGCGATGTCCGAGACAGTGATCACAATGATGAGCACAACAGGGATAAGCAGCAGCAGGTGGCTCGGCTGCCACGGCTGCCCGAGACCCTCACGTCCCTGCCTGGAGCCCACGCCTTCCACACTGCACTGCTACGGATCGCCCCGCGACCGCAGGAGACGGTGAGGGCAGCAACCACGCAGGCGCGGCCTCGGGGGTGGACCGTGAGCGGTGGCGGGCCTTCCGAGCGGCTCGAACCCAGCGGGCTCAAGGCACTCTCCGGAGCCGTCGCGACAGCGGCAGTGACGTCAGTCCTGAGGCAACGAGGGCGGACGGCGGCGGATCCGCGCGACCGTCGGCGGCGCCCGCCACGATTGCGGCGGTACGCGCTCGACGGTGGCGCCCGTGTCTTCTGAACGCCGGGTCGCATCCCGGGGGAGTGTCCAACTGCGTGACGACGCCGACGCACATCGGCGGGCAAGCGCGGACGTCTGTGCACCAGCGCCGCAGGTGAGAGGAACAGTCGGCCGATGTCGAGCGCCCAGCCGAGTTCCTTCGGGACGAAGAGGTCGTGGGTTTCAAACCCCGCCACCCCACACGGTTCTCAGCCAGAACTGGCGATGACCTGCCCGACGACGGAGAGGCGCTGCTCGCATTCTGGGCAGGTCGCCTCACCGAAGGCATAAGTCAGGGCGCGCGCGACCTCCTCGTGGCCGTCGGTCAGGGCAAGGTCGTAGAGGCGGCGGCCGAGACCTTCCAGGGTGCGGGGGTCGGCCGGATGGAGAGGGAAGGTATCGATGTCGTCGGAGAGGGCATGGTCTTCCGCCGCGCTGAAGAAGCCCTGCTCTCCGATGATCACCCACAGCGACGCGCACCCGTCGGGATCGGGGCACTCGAGTTCGTATTCCTCGTTGACGACGCCCCAGATCAAGTCCTGTGCCCAGTGGATGTCGCCCTCCAGGTTCAGGACCGCCTCAAGCAGGTGGCAGTAGTCATTCCCGTCGGCGGTGACCTCCCGCCACCGGTTTGCGGCGGCCAGCAGGCGTGCGACCTCCGGCGCGTGCCGGTCGCGCAGGTGCCGGGTCTCGTACCGCTGGTCCGCCTGGACGAGAAGGGCGCCGGCCAGGAGGAGGGCCGAAGCCGCCGTGTCGGCATGGTCGTCCTCCGCCATGTCGGTCAGCGTGTGCAGCACCAACGGTTGGGCGACGTCCAGGGAACCGTTGTGGTAGAGCTCCGTCCAGAGGTCGCTCCAGGCCTGACTGTCCCGACCCGTGGCGGCACGTTCCAGCAGGGCCCTCAGGCGGTCGGAATCGGCGTCGTCCGCGCGGGGAACAGGAGAACTCGTCGTCATCTCCGGCATCCAAGCAGACTGCCGCGAGCGCACTCTCGCCGCCCCGTCGACTGCGGTGGAAGTGTGCCGGTCGGCATCTGGTGGGGCTGGGCCGCCGGCCGGGCGAGCCGTTGCGAGTCTGCCCGATGCGGGAGATGTTCCGCTGACATCCGGTATTGACATCGACGGCGGCGGTCCGGGACGGAGTCGCACCCTGGCGGCAGTGCCGCGAGAAGGGGGGCCGATCGAACTCCTAAAGCGGGTGTCGAGCAGCCCGGGCCGTCACGTGCTGGATGGACTCCGTGATCGCGGCCCAGGGGAGCTGTCGAACCGCCGGCCCTTCGCGGGGTTCATGGAGCGGCCAGACGTCAGGACCGTGGATGAGCTCTACGTCCGCCTTCCGTAGGGCCGCGACATGCGCGTCCCAGGCTGGGTGTCGTACGTGTGCTGCGTTGACCCGTGGGAACACCACGACGGGAACGCCGATCGTGCCGAGTGCCTCGCTCACTTGCGTCAGTGCTTGGTTGTCGGCGATGCCCGTCGCGAGCTTGGCGACGAAGTTCGCGCTGGCGGGGGCGACGACGTAGCAGTCGGCGACCGGGTGGGGGCGGGCCTCGGTCGGTAGGCGAGGCGTATCGCGGACCGGCAGGCCGGTTACGGCCTCCAGTCGGTCCAGTTCACCGTTCGCCCGAAGCCAGTGGCCGGCATTCGGGGTCAGGGTCACGGCTACCTGCCAGCCGACGGCGATCGCCGGCTCGACCAGGCCGGTGCGTAGTCGTTCGACTCCATCGGCTGCCGTGCCCACGACTCCCAGCACTCCGCGACTGCCTGCGCTCACGGTTCCACCACCCCGCATCGGTCCGTCCTCTCGGCCAGAAGTACAGCAGAGAGGTACCGCAACCACAGCGACCATGAGTGAGGGGCGGTACTCCCGCGACCGCGGCGCCAGTACGGTCCGGTGCGATGCTCGCTGTGCGCTGAACCGGGCCCGGCACTGGCTGATCGGGGGCTGTTTTCATGGCTGACGCCACGTCGACGTGGTCACCCGTACGGACGCGTCCGGGTGGTCGCGCGGGTGGGTGCCGCGCAGGGTCGGATTCGTTCAGTCGTTCCGCTCCGGCCAAGGAGACTTCCATGGCACAGTCAGCTCCCGCCCCCGGCACCCGCCGTACCTCCGCCCCCATGGGCGAGAATCCCTGGGCGGCCGGGGGTGTCATGTTCGCCGGTGTTCTGCTGATGGTGGACGGCGTCATGGGGGTCATCAAGGGGATCGCCGGCATCGCGTCCGACGACGTCTACGCGCGCATCAGCAATTACACCTTCAAGTTCGACGTGACGGCCTGGGGTTGGATCCACCTGGTGCTCGGCGTGGTTCTCCTGGTCGTCGGCTGGGGCATCCTCAAGGGTGCCGACTGGGCCAGGGCGACGGGTGTCGTGCTGGCCGCGCTCAACATGATCGCCAACTTCATGTGGCTGCCGTACCAGCCGATCTGGGCGATCATCTCCATCGCGATCGACGCGTTCGTGATCTGGGCTCTGTGCACGTACCGTTCGGCGGCGATCATCTAGTGGTGGCCGTGACTGCGGCGGAGGGGGTCCGGGTCCGGGGCCGTCCGCTGTTGGAGAACGTCCGGCCTGCACCCGTGGGCCATCGATCCCGACGATGCCCGGTCGGGCGTTTCCCGGAGGGTGTGTAGGTGATGGGCGAACCGATCGGGCAGGGGGGCGACCTCGTCGCTCTTGCCGCCGAGGCGTACGTGTACGGGTATCCGTTGGTCTCCGGTCTGTCGACGGTCGAGAGATCGATGCAGGAGGGCGTCGGCCCGCTCGCGCCGACTCCGTTCAACCACTTCGCGCACGCGGGGCAGTGGGCGGCTCCCGACACCCACTTCGCCCCCGTCGGCCACGACACCGTCTGCTCGATGGCTCAGCTGGACCTGTCCGGAGGGCCGATCCGGCTGCATGTCCCGGACACCGGCGGGGCCTACTACGTGCTGCAGTTCGTGGACACCTGGACCAACAACTTCGCCTATGTGGGACGTCGGGCCACCGGCACGGACGCGGGTGACTGGCTCATCGTGCCGCCCGGCTGGTCGGGCAGGGAGCCCGGCGGGGTGCGCGGGGTGATCGATGCGCCGACCTCCGTCGTCTCTGTCATCGGGCGCAACGTCTGCGACGGCCCGGACGACATCACGCGGGTGCGGGCGCTTCAGGAGCAGTACACGCTCACGTATCTCGAACCCGGCACGCACCGGACGGGGCTGCCGGCGCCCGACCCCGACGTACCGGCGGAGCTGCGGTTCTTCGAGCAGCTCAGGGTGTGGCTGGCCGACTTTCCGCCGGCCGCCGCCGACTGCGCGTACCAGGACCGCTTCCAGCCGCTGGGGTTGCTGGAGGAGGGCCCCTCGCCGTACGTCTCCGCCGGTTCCGCCCTCGTACGCGCACTCACCGAGGGGATGGCGCAGGGCAGGGAGCGGGTCGAGGCGGCCGCCCGGCCGACCACGGTGACGGGCGGGGGATGGGAGATGGATCCGCATCTCTACGACTACAACCTCGACCACTTCGGGGTGGGGACGATCGACTCGCCGGAGTGGAAGATCGCCGACCGGGAGGCGTCCTACCTGGTCAGAGCGGTGGCGGCGCGCGTGGCTCTGTGGGGGAGCCACGGGTACGAAGCGGTGTGCGCCCACACCTCCCACGACGCCGACGGCAATCCGCTGAGCGGTGCGCACTCCTATGTGATGCGCTTCGAGCAGCCGCCGCCGGTGGAAGCGTTCTGGTCCGTGACCATGTACGAAGCGCCGGACCATCACCCCGTCGCAAACCCGGCGGGCCGACGCTCGCTCGGGGACCGCACCCCCGGGCTGGTGCGCGGGGCCGACGGGTCGCTGACGGTCCACATCGGCAAGGAGACGCCCACGGACCCTGCCGCGGTGGCGAACTGGCTGCCCGCGCCGGACGGGGAGTTCCGGCCCGTGCTCAGGTTCTGCATGCCGGGGCGCGCGATCATCGACGGCAGCTATGCGCTCCCCGCCATCGAACTGAGCTGACCCGGGTGTTCCGGCCCGTTGTCAGTGGGGCGGTCCACACTGGAGTCATGTGCCGCAGTATCAAGACCCTTCGCCCGCCAGCCATCCCCGATGAGGCCACCGAGGAGGACATTCGGGCGGCCGCCCTGCAGTTCGTGCGGAAGGTGTCCGGCTTCCGGGCTCCGGCCGCGCACAACCAGGAGGTGTTCGACCGGGCCGTGGACGAGATCGCCGCAGCGACCGTCAGACTGATGGACGGTCTTGAGGTGCGGGGGGCAGCCGTCAGGACGCCGTAGAAGCCGAAGCGGGTGCCGGAGCGGAAGCCGTCGCGGCCGCCGCTCCGGGGCGGCGCATGAGGTACGCGGCGAGGGCGCCTGCCATGAACAGGGCCAGGACCGAGACCGCAGTGCCCAGCCATGTCGTGCCCAGCCACTGGCCGCCGAAGTAGCCGAGGCCCACGCTGTAGACCGCCCAGGCCACACCGGCCAGCGCCGACCAGGGCAGGAACTCCTTCACCCTGCGGTGCGCCGCGCCCGCGCCCAGGGAGACGACCGAGCGGCCGGCCGGGGCGAAGCGGGCGATGACGACGAGGATTCCGCCGCCGCGGCTCAGAGCCGCGCCGAGTCGTTCCTGGGCGGTGGTGAGGCGGCGAGAGCGGGCAATCGCCCGGTCGAGGCGGTCGCCGCCGCGCCAGGCCAGCCGGTACGCGACGAGGTCGCCGAGCACCGAGGCGGTGGCCGTGCTCAGGATCAGGGCGAGGAGCGACGGAACCTGGGGGACCTCACCGGGGCCGCCCGCCGTGCCCACGACCGTGGTCGAGCCTGCGGCGGCGGCTGTCGCAGCGGTGATCACCAGGACCCCGCTGGGGAGGACGGGCAGGAAGACGTCCAGGAGCACCGAGAGGGCGACCACGGCATAGATCCATGGGCTGCCGGTCAGCGCACCCACACTCTCAAGCACCTTCTACTCCCCGATTCGTTTCAACGCCGCGACGTCGCAGGGGAGCGGCAGGAGCGGCAGGGCCAGCTGTACAGCGTACGCCTGCCGTTTACCTGCACATCATCAATGTGCGGGGGATGTTGTGTACCTCACGCGTCACATCTGCACCGTGGGGAGCGGTGCCCGGCCCTCACTGTCGCAGAGGGCCGGGCATCCGGTACCGGGCCTCGGATCAGACCGTGACCGCCGACGCCTGCTCGCGGGCGCGGTCGTCACTGCGCTCCGCGTCGTTCCGCGGGGTGAACAGCCGGTCCAGGGCGAAGGCGCCGGGGCCGGTGAAGACCAGCAGCAGGAACACCCAGCAGAAGACCGCTGACGGCTCGCCGCCGTTCTGCAGCGGGAAGAGGGCCTCGGGCTGATGGACCTTGAAGTACGCGTACGCCATGGAGCCGGAGGAGATGAAGGCGGCGATGCGGGTGTCGAGGCCTAGGGAAACCTTACCAATGCTTGCAAGTTCAACATTCTGTCGACTAGCTGAAAATTTCCTATGCGTCGGTGGTCAGGTTCCGGTCCAGCACCGTCTCCAGCTGCGCACCTGCACTGCCCTCTTTGGCCTGAACCAATGTCAGCGCAGCTTTTCGGCCACGCAGGGTGAGGGTCATCAACTGATTGCCGAACCACGGTCCGCCGGTCTTCCGCCACTGGATCGGTGACGGCCCCGTCCGCCCGTGGCGTGCCAGTGCCCGCCCCAGCCGCCGTCCCGTCCGGCTCCAGGCGAAACGGAATCCCGCCCTGAGCGCACCGGGTATCGAGTTGTGCACGGGTGAGCAGGTCAGCTGCAGGATGCGTGCCCCGGGCGCACCTCCCGGCGCGTCGGCCGGCCATGAGGGCTCCGCGATGTACGCGTGGTGCACATCGCCCGACAGCACGCACACCGTCGCCGGAGCGTCCGGACCGCTCCCCGCCTCCCGGATCAGCTCGGTCAACCGGCGGAACGAGGCGGGGAACGCCGCCCAATGTTCCAGGTCGGAGCGTCGGCGCAGATTCTCGCCGAACCGTGCCCAGCGCCCGCCGGGCCCACCCCGCTCGCCCCGGCACAGCGCGGCGTCCCACTCCTCCGCGTCATGGACGAGCGGCGGAAGCAGCCACGGCAACGACGTACCGATCAGGAGATGGTCGTACGAACCGGGGTCGGCGAGCGCCTCCTCGCGCACCCAGCGCGCCTCCTCGGCGTCGAGCATCGACCGCCGCTCCTCGTCGAGAACGCGAGCCGCGCGGGTGTCCACCATCAGCAGCCGTATTCGGCCGAAAACACGTCGGTAGCTCCACCGTGTACCGGCGGGTTCGGCGTCCGCCTCGGCGGCGAAGCGGCGCAGTGGCTCCGTGCCGTCGGGGACGGCACACACCTCGGCGTAGAGCGGGTCCGCGGCCAGGGCGGTGGGGGAGAGATTGCCGAGGTGCTGGTAGACCCAGTACGAGGCCAGCCCACTGACGATCCGCTCGTGCCACCAGGGGGTCGCCCGGACATCGGCGAGCCAGGCGGCGCTGGTGTTCCAGTCGTCCACGACGTCGTGATCGTCGAAGATCATGCAACTGGGGACGGTCGAGAGCAGCCAGCGCACCTCGGGGTCACGCCAGGACTCGTCGTAGAGGTGGGTGTACTCCTCGTAGTCCGCGACCTCGGCGCCCGGCGGTTCGCTCAGGTCCCGGCGTGCGGCGAGGCGGCGGCGGGTCGCCTTCGACATCTCGTCGGCGTACACCTGGTCGCCGAGCAGGAGCAGTACGTCGGGGCGTGCGGCACCCGGGTCGGCGGCGAGCCGGGCGGCGAGGGCGTCCAGGGCGTCGGGGCCGACGGTGTCGGGCTCGCCGGAGGGTGGAGCGGCCCAGCGGCAGGACCCGAAGGAGATCCGGACGGGCCGTTCCCCGGTGTCATCGGCCGGAGCCGGTGGCGTGGTGATCGTGCTCGCGGGGAAGCCGGAGTCCTTGAGCGGCCAGACCCGGAGGCCGTCGAGCAGTACCTCGTACGCGGTGGTCGAGTCCGGGGTCAGACCGGTCACCACCACCAGTGCGTAGTGGTGACCGGCGATCGCGAACGTCCGGGACGAGCCGGACGCGCCGTCCGCGCATCGCACGTCGACCGTGGTGGGCCGGTCGGCCTCCACCCAGACGGTTGCGGTGGAGCCCGTCTCCCAGTCGACGTATCGCAGCAGTGGTCCCAGGCGCAGCCCGGCCATGAGGTGCCCTTCTCGCGTCGTCCCGCACGGACGGGGCTCGTCACATACGGACGGGGCCCGTACGGTACAGGCGGCTCCGTACCGTACGGAACGACGGGGAGGGGGCGGGCGGTTCCGGGGTCAGCAGCCGTTCAGGACCGACTGGAGCGCGCTCTTCTCCGCGGAGTCGACGGTCAGGTTGTAGTAGTGCTTCACATGCACCCAGGCGCGCACGTAGGTGCACCGGTACGCGGTACGCGACGGCAGCCACTTCGCCGGGTCCTGGTCGCTCTTGGACTGGTTGACGTTGTCCGTGACCGCGATGAGCTGTGGGCGCGTCAGATCGTTGGCGAACGACTGGCGTTGGGCGGTGGTCCAGCTGCTCGCGCCCGAGCGCCAGGCCTCGGCGAGCGGGACCATGTGGTCGATGTCCAGGTCGGAGGCGGCGGTCCAGGTGGCTCCGTCGTACTGCGAGTACCAACTGCCGCTGACGGCGGCGCAGCTGGAGTCCTGGACCACGTTCGTGCCGTCGCGCTTCAGGACGACCTCGCGGGTGTTGCAGGTGCCCGACTGGGTGATCCAGTGCGGGAACTTGTCCCGGCTGTAGCCGGTCGACGAGCCTTCCGCCGATACGGTCAGCTCGCTCAGGTAGGTGCGGGCGGTGGAGGCGCTCACCGGGGTGGGCATGGCCGCCTGGGCGGTGGGCGCGGTGAGCAGCCCTGTGGTTGCGGCAAGTGCGGCGGATGCGACGACCACACCTATGCGACGCGCGTAGACACCAGACATGCGAACTCCCTCGATGTGGGGGGACCTTGGACGGGCGACCTGTGGAGCCCGGCCATCGTGGCGGCGCCAGGTTTCTGTGGGGTGGGCGCCAGGTAACAGGGTGGCGACATGGGCACGTCACATCAAGGGCTGGGGCGGAGCGGGCTGCGCTGCGAGGGCGTACGGAAGGAAATGTGCGGGCGTACGCGAATGTTCGCGGCCTATGGGGTGTCCGGTCCCGTACGCGAGGCATATGAGGAAGCGGCAGTTGACGTATCGACAGGTCGCGAATGCCGGGGCCGGCCGGACTTATGGTTGCCGCGTGCTGCTTCCGGTCAACCTCACGCTCGGCATCGTCCTCGCCGTGCTGCTCGCGGCGGCCGCCGCCGTCGCCGCCTGGGCCTCGCTCGGCCGGTCGCGCGAGATCGTCCTCGCCGGGCTGCGCGCCGCGGTCCAACTCGCCGGTGTCTCCGTGCTCATCGGCTGGGTGGTCCGCTCGCTGCCGCCGCTGCTGTGCTTCGTGGCGCTGATGTATGCCGTGGCGGTACGGACCGCCGGACGTCGGATCACCGGGAACCGCACCTGGTGGTGGGCGGCTGTGCCGATCGCCGCGGGGGTGGCGCCGGCGGTCGCCCTGCTGCTGCTCACCGGGCTCCTGCCGGTCCGGGGCATCGCGCTGATCCCGGTGACGGGCATTCTCATCGGGGGCGCGCTCACCGCGACCGTACTCGGCGGACGGCGGGCGCTGGACGAACTGACCACGCGGCGCGGGGAGGTGGAGGCGGGAATGGCGCTCGGGCTGCTCGACCGCGATGCCCGGCTGGAGATCGCCCGGCCCGCGGCGTCGGACGCGCTGCTGCCGGGGCTGGACCAGACGCGGACGGTGGGGCTCGTCACGCTGCCCGGGGCGTTCGTGGGCATGCTGCTGGGCGGCGCCTCACCGGTTCAGGCGGGGGCTGTGCAACTGTTCGTCCTGGTGGCGCTGATGGCCGTACAGGCGGTGGCTGTCGCCACGGTGCTGGAACTGGTGGCGCGGGGGCGGCTGCGCCGCGACTGAACCGGGGCGGGGTCAGAGGGCGCGGATGTGCAGACGGGTCGAGCCGTCGGCCGACGCCTCGACCCGGATCTGCGTCAGATCCCCGACGTGCGCATCCGGCGCCAGTGCCGCGGCGCGCGGGCCCACGCCCACGACGCGCATCCCGGCCGCCCGGCCTGCCGCGATACCCGCCTCCGAGTCCTCGAAGACGATGCAGTCGGCCGGGGCGAAGCCCAGTTCGGCCGCACCCTTGAGGAAGCCCTCGGGGTCGGGCTTGCTGGCGCCGACGCATTCCGCCGTGACGCGGGTGACCGGCATCCGCAGTCCGGCCGCCGTCATCCGGGCCTGGGCGAGCGCCTCGTCGGCCGAGGTCACCAGGGCGTGCGGGAGCGTGGCGATCGCGTCCATGAAGGCCGGGGCGCCGCCGATCGGGACCACGCCGTCGGTGTCGGCGGTCTCCTCGGCGAGCATGACCCGGTTGTCGGCGTAGTTCTGCTCCATCGGCCGGTCGGGCAGGAGGACCGCCATGGTGGCGTACCCCTGCCGCCCGTGGACCACCTTGAGCGCGGCCTCGGGGTCCAGTCCCTCCCGCAGCGCCCAGCGCCGCCAGCAGCGCTCCACCACCGCGTCGGAGTTCACGAGTGTGCCGTCCATGTCGAGCAGGAGGGCACGTGCGGTGAGGACGGTGGCCGGCATCGGCGGGCTCCAGGGCGCGGGGGGAGGGGGCGACGTGGGGTGAAGAGAACAAGCGGCCCCGCCCGCCGGTCAGGGAGTGCAGGCGAGGGCCACTTTGTTCCATCACGATACAAAAACCTGCCCGGGAAAGCGAATCCCTTTCCGAATACGGGAGGAGAAGGATGGCTCTCCGGGGCCGGTCGCCGCCTCAGGACCGGCCGCGGCCCGTCGTCTCCGCCTCCAGCGCGCTCCGGGTGTTCGGGCCGTAGACGCCCGGCGGGTCGCCCTCGATGGACTCCTGCGACTGGTAGGCGCGTACGGCGCTCGCGACCCGCTCCGAGTAGTTGCCGTTGTCGGGTCCCTGGTAGAGCCACACCTCCTGCAGCCGCCGTTGCAGCTCGGCCACCGCGGGACCGTGGTCGCCGGTCTGCAGCGTGCTGCCTTCCGGTTTCCCGAGTGACGGGGCCGTCGAGGTTCCGGTGGGCTGCGAGGCCGTCGCCGATGCCGACGGGGCGGACGGGCGCGATGAGGCAGCGGATGCGGAGGGGGAGGGCGAGGTGCTCGCCGACGCGGAGACGGACGCGGACGGCGACGCCGAAGCCGACGGGGAGGTGGACGCGGACGGCGACGCCGGAGCCGACGGCGATGCGTCCGGCGAAAGGGGCGCATCGGGGACGCTCGACACCCGGGCGCTCGGGAGCGCCCGGTCGTGCTCGGAGTCCCCGTCCCCGCCCCCGCCGAACAGACCGCCGGCGAACGCCGCGGTGCCCACCACGCCGATCACGGCCGCGCCGACCGCGACCATCGCGAGGGGCCGTCGGCGGCGTGGCTGCACCGGGTCCACCAGGTCCACCAGATCCGTGGCCGTGGCGTCCGTACGGAGATCGTCCGCCCCGGCGCTCTCCTGCGACAGAGGCGTCAGGGGCGGCAGAGGCGTCAGGGGCGTCAGAGGCGGCGGATCCTCGGGCGTCGCCCGGTCGAGGAAGAGCGGCATCGTCATGGCGGGATCGCCCGGGGCGGCGTCCATGGGCGCCTCGTCGCCCCCCAGCGTCACGTACGGCCGGATCCGCAGTGGATCGAAGTCCTCTGCCGCCGCGGTCTCCGCCCGCTCCGCCGCGCGCCGTGCCGCGCGCTCCGCGCACCCGCACCCGGGCCCCGCGTCAGGTCTGCCGTGCGGTCCCCCGTCCCATGCATCCGTTGCTCTGTCGTCCGTGCCGCATTCCGGGCAGACATGTCCGGTCATTGTGGGTCCCTCCCCTTGAACTGCCTGCGATTATGCAGTCCTCCGCAGCGATGCCCCAACAGGCCATAACCGTCCACAACGGCCAGGATGGTGATGTAGCGGAACCGAGGAGATGTTCATGGCCCACCAGCTGAACCCTCCGGCCCTGGCCCCTGGCGAAGGCCGTTCCCAGCGGACGGTCCTGGTCGCCATCGGTGCCCTGCTCCTCGGCATGCTGCTCGCCGCGCTCGACCAGACCATCGTCTCCACCGCTCTGCCGACCATCGTCAGCGAACTCGGCGGCCTGGAGCATCTGTCCTGGGTGGTCACCGCCTATCTGCTCGCGTCGACCGCCGCGACCCCGCTCTGGGGCAAGCTCGGCGACCAGTACGGCCGCAAGAAGCTCTTCCAGCTCGCCATCGTCATCTTTCTCATCGGCTCCGCGCTCTGCGGCATGGCCCAGAACATGCCGCAGCTGATCGCCTTCCGCGGCCTCCAGGGCCTCGGAGGTGGCGGTCTGATGGTGCTCTCGATGGCGATCGTCGGTGACATCGTCGCCCCGCGCGAACGCGGCAAGTACCAGGGGCTGTTCGGCGCGGTCTTCGGTATGACGAGCATTCTCGGACCGCTGCTCGGCGGGCTCTTCACCGAACACCTCAGCTGGCGCTGGGTGTTCTACATCAATCTGCCGATCGGCGTCGTCGCCCTGCTCGTCATCGCCGCCGTACTGCACATCCCGGTCCGTCAGGCCAAGCACACCATCGACTACCTGGGCACCTTCCTCATCGCCTCCGTCGCCACCTGCCTGGTTCTCGTCGCCTCGCTGGGCGGATCGACCTGGGCCTGGGGCTCGGCGCAGATCATCGGACTCGCCGTCGTCAGCGTGGTGCTGCTGATCGCCTTCGTGTACGTCGAGCGGCGCGCCGCCGAACCCGTACTGCCGCTGAAGCTGTTCCGGATCCGGACCTTCAGCCTCGTCGCCGTGATCAGCTTCGTCATCGGATTCGCGATGTTCGGAGCGATGACGTATCTGCCGACGTTCCTGCAGGTCGTGCACAACATCTCGCCGACCCTGTCCGGTGTGCACATGCTGCCGATGGTGCTCGGTCTGCTGCTCACCTCGACCGTGTCCGGTCAGATCGTCAGCCGTACGGGCCGGTGGAAGGTCTTCCCGATCCTCGGCACCGGCATCACCGCGATCGGCCTGCAGCTCCTGCACCGGCTCACGGAGAACAGCAGTACCTGGCAGATGAGCGCCTACTTCTTCGTCTTCGGTGCCGGGCTCGGTCTGGTGATGCAGGTCCTCGTACTCGTCGTGCAGAACGCCGTCACGTACGAGGACCTCGGCGTCGCGACCTCCGGGGCCACATTCTTCCGCTCCATCGGTGCCTCGTTCGGCGTCGCCGTCTTCGGCACGATCTTCACCAACCGGCTCACCGGCAAACTCGGCGCGGCTCTCTCGGGCGTCCCGCTGCCACCGGGCATCGACGCCGGTCGACTGGCCGCCGATCCGCGCGCCATCTCCCAACTGCCGCCCGTGCTGCGGGCCCCGGTGATCCACGCGTACTCGACCTCGATCACCGACGTCTTCCTGTACGCGGCGCCCGTGGTCCTGGTCGCCTTCGTCTTCGCCTGGTTCCTCAAGGAGGACAGGCTGCGCGGCTCCGTGACGGCTCCCGACAGCACCGAGACCCTGGCCTCGAACCCGGTCGAGCGTTCCTCGTACGACGAATGCGCAAGGGCCCTGTCGGTGCTCGCCACCCGCGAGGGGCGCCGCGACCTCTATGTGAGGATCACCGAGCGTGCGGGGTACGACCTGCTGCCCGCGGCCGGCTGGATACTGCTGCGCATCAAGCGCCACGGCACCGTCGAACCCGGGCTGCTCGCCGACGCCACCCCTGTACCGCTGCGCGTGATCAGCGAGGCGGTGCGACAGCTGGAGGAGCGCGGTCTGGCCCGACGCGAAGGAGTGCAGCTGGTGCTCACCGACCGCGGCTCGGAGGCCGTGGTGAAACTCGCCGAAGCGCGTGAGGAGTTGCTGGCCGAGCTGTTGGGCGACTGGTGGGGGCCGGAGCGGCCGACCGACCTCGTCGGACTCGTCGCGGAGCTGACCGCCGAGACGACCGGATCGAGCAGGGAACAGCCACGCTGTCCGGAGCCGAGGCGGGACCACGCGCGCTGACCCGGGCCCGGGGGATCCCCGGACCGGGGGCAGCTCCCGGTCACAGCTCCTTCGCGAACCAGTGCTCCGCGTACTGTCGCCGGTGGAACGCGGGCACCTCCCGGTAGCCGTGCTTGGCGTACAGCCCGCGCGCCTCCACCAGGTCGTTGCGGGTGTCCAGCCGGATCTGTCGTACGCCGAAGGCACGCGCGGCGCTCTCGACGGCCGCGAGCAGCAACCCGCCGCCGCCCGTGCCGCGGAACTCGGGGCGCACGAACACGCGGGTGAGCTCCGCGGTGTCCGCGTCCACCACCAGCAGCCCGGCGCAGGACGCGGGATTTCCGTCGAACCTGCCGACGACGAACGCGCCGGTCGGCCCCGTGAGCAGGTCGGCGCCGTCGCCGGAGAGTCCCTCGTCGATCTCCTCCGCGGTCGCGGGCCGCTGCCAGTAGCGGCTGGCGACCTCGTCGTAGTAGTCACGACGCAGGGCGCTCGCGTCGGGGGAGTCGAAGCGTTCAGGGGCCACGGTCCAGGTCATGTGCGCCATTGTGACCTGAGCATGACCGGGGAGCCCAACGGTTTCTCGGGGGGCGACAGCGCAGGACGAGCAGGGGAGCGACGAGCGGGCGGTACGGGCCGGGGTCGTTCGGCGTGACCGACGCCTGGGCACCCGAGCGGATGCGGACCGCGGTGGTGGCGGACGAGGTGCGGATCTCTGTACCGCG
Source organism: Streptomyces sp. NPDC057486 (assembly GCF_042802415.1). Lineage (NCBI taxonomy): Bacteria > Bacillati > Actinomycetota > Actinomycetes > Kitasatosporales > Streptomycetaceae > Streptomyces > Streptomyces sp. NPDC057486. The sequence goes on from NZ_JBHVEE010000002.1 coordinate 97,477, forward strand.
ATTCACCCTGCGTACAAACGTTCAGGTCACCGAGCGGTTGCCCGCACTCGGCGTACGGACCGCCCGCGGCCCTGGCGTGCCGCACCGGCAGCACGCACAGCCGCACACTCACGCCAACGGCGGTGGGACCGTGACCGGCGGCGGGGGCAGCACAGGGCGCCGCAGGTGCGCCCGGACGCCCAGCAGCACCGCCGCGGCCGCGACCAGCACGACACCCAGGAGGGTCAGCAGCCAGGCCGGGACGCCGGCCACGGTCAGCAGCTCGTTCCGGTAGGTCATGGTCCGGTACGGGGTGTCGGCGGCGCTCGCCCGCAACTCGTGATCCCCGTCGATCCGCTCCGGGTGCGGGAACGACTGCTCGATGGCGGTGACGAACACGGGCTTCTTGCCCGCCAGCTCCCGGATCGCCCCCGTAGCCGTGGAGCTCGTCGCAGAGGGCGTCGAATCAGTCGGGTCGACCTTTCCCGCGTACGTCACGCGCGGCGCCTCCCCGCCGATCGGGCCGGCCGGCTCCATCCGGTGGGCGGCCAGCACGTACAGCCCCAGCGACTGCGGTGTCGCGGCGAGCTTCGACAGCCGCATCGGGTAGACGAGCCGGTCGCTCGCGAACCTCAGCCGCAGCGGGTCGAGTTCGCCCAGGAGGAGCGCACCCTTCTCCCTGGGGGCGAGGCGGACGGCCACGTACTCCCACTTCCGGTCGACGTACGGCTGCAGCGCGGTCGCCAACCGGTCGGGCAACTCGAAACCGTTCCGCCGCAGCCAGGTCTGCAGCGCCTCGGGGTCGGTCGCCGTCAGCCGCGCCACATCGAACGGGCCGAGCCGCTCCCGCCCGACAACCCCCACCGGCGGTGCGCCGGCCGCGGACGGCGGTGCTGCCGCGTCCACCCCACCCCCGGAACCGGCGAACGGCCAGTCCCCGGAGCGTGGCCAGAAATAGTGCCGGGTCGCGAGGACCGGCGCGGTGAGGGTTTCCAGCTCCGAGAAGAGCGCCCGATCACCCAGTTCGACGGAGGCGCGGTGCGGTACGGGCATGATCCAGGCCGCCTCCGGGGCGTCCCCGCGCACCGTCAGCTGCATGACGATCTGCTCGGTGCGGCCGTCCCAGCCGACCACCGATGTCTCCCGGTCCACGGTGACGTGCGCGTCCTTGCCGGGGACCATTGCCCCGCAGCCGCATGCGTACGCCGGGCTGATCAATGATCCGAGCTGCAGAGAGACCAGCATCAGCAGCAGCGACAGGGCGCGGATTCCCCACGGACCTCGCTTCCCCCATGGGCTTCGCCTTCCCCGCACCCGCCGCATGAACCGCGTCCCCCCGTGCCCGTTGAGCCCCGTCGCGACCAACCCATCGGTCGATCAGGGGGACAGACGTCGGAGCGAACGATCCGGTTCCGGCCGGCTGTGTCCGGGCTCGACCAGGCTCTCCGGCGTTCTCTCGAAAAAGGGCGGGATGACAGTCAGGCGAAGAAGGGGTTGATTGTGTCTATCTCATAGCGCAATGCGAAGGTTTCACAGCACGTCCCGCGTCGAGGGACGGCGGTTGGACGGTGGGAGGGTCGGCGCAGCGTGGCGAATGCGGAGCACAGTGTGCGCGGAAGCGCGGTGACCGGGGCGAGGACCGGGGCTGCCCGGGCCGTGCTCTGGCTGGTCGTCGCAGTGCTGGCGGGGCGGCAGATGGCGGTGGTGCTTCGGCAGCCACCCGGTGAACGGCTCACCGACCTGGAGACCTGGATCGGCGAGAACGGCGTACTGCATGTGGCGGGCTCGCTGTACGACACCGACCGCTTCACCGGCACCCCCTTCGCCGGACTGGTGCTGAAGCCACTGACGCGTACGGCCGAACAGAGCCTCGGTGTCGCCTGGACCTTCGGTTCGCTGCTGCTCGTCGCCGTCCTCGGCATCGTCGCGGCGCGCGCCCTGCCGGGACCCGTCTCCCGCCGCACCTCGCTGCTGGCCGCACCCGTCGCGATCAGCCTGCTCATGCTGTCCCTTCCGGTCCGTAACGCCCTCCACCTCGGCCAGACCAGCATTCTGCCGGTCCTGCTGGTGCTCCTGGGCTGCTTTGCGGCCCGTGGGGAACGGGCATCCGGTGCACTGATCGGGATCGCCGCCGCGCTCCAGCCGACCATGCTGCTCTTCGCCGCCCTGTTCTGGTTCACCGGACGCCGCCGGGCCGCCGTGACGGGCGGTGGCGCGTTCGCCGCGTGCACCGCCCTGGCCTGGGCCGCGATGCCGAACGACTCGGTCACGTACTGGGTGCACCATGTCGCGGGCACCGGGCTCGGAGACGGCGCGGACAGCCTCGCCAACCAGTCCCTGCACGGCGCGCTGCTCCGCTTCGGCCTTGCGGGCCCGCTCGAGATCGTGCTGTTCCTGCTGCTGGCCGCCGCCGTCTGCTACGTCGGGCTGCGCCGCGCCATACGCTACGCGCAGGACGGCCAGCTGCTCCTCGCCGTCGCCGTGACCGGCTGCGTCGCCGTCGCCGTCTCGCCGACCGCCTGGCAGCACCAGCTGCTGTGGGTGCTTCTCGCCGTCGTCGGCCGGGCCGGTACCCGCGCCTCCGAGCGGCTGGTGTGGCCGGCCGTCGTGGTGCTCGTGCTCACCCTGCCCGGGAAGGTACTGCTGCCGAACCTCCCGGTCGTCTACCCGGTACGGGACAACGTGCTGCTCCTGGCGGCACTCGGCGCGGCCTGCGCCGCACCGTTCCTGCCGCGAACCTCGCCGTACTGGCAGCACCCGGTCCCCACGGACTACGCGGCCCCGGTTCCGGCCCGCTGGAGCCGCGTACCGTTGCTGCCGTTCTGGCGGCGGGTGCTCAGCCGCCCCAATCTGCTGCTCGAACTTCTGCTGATCCGGGTCGTCTACTCCGCTTACGGACAGGTCAGGCTCGCGGCCACGGCCGGCCGCGCCACCGCCGAGGAGCACGGACGGCAGATCCACTCGCTCGAACAGTGGCTGCACATCGACATCGAGCACTGGGCCAACCACGCGGTCGTCCGCACCGGCTGGCTGCGGGACTTCTTCGACCACTACTACTCGACGTTCCACTTCATCGTGCCGCTGACGATCCTGGGTGTGCTGTACGTACGCCGCCCCGCGGACTACCGCTGGGCCCGCTCCACCCTCGGCTTCGCCACCCTGGTCGCACTCCTCGGCTTCTGGCTCTACCCGCTGGCCCCGCCGCGGCTGATGCCCGGGCTCGGCTTCATCGACACGGTCCATGGCGTCCAGGACTTCGCGAAGCCCGACTACGGGACGTTGACCTCGATGACCAACCAGTACGCGGCGATGCCCTCGCTGCACTTCGGCTGGTCGCTCTGGTGCGGCATCATGATCGTGATGCTGGCCCCGAAGGCGTGGATGAAGGCGCTCGGGCTGCTGCACCCGCTGTTCACGGTCTCCGCGATCGTCGCCACGGCCAACCACTGGGTGCTCGACGCGGTGGGCGGGGCGCTGGTCATCGGGACCGGATTCCTGCTGACACACGTCCTGGCGGGGCCGCGGAGACTGCAACCCGTGGCGGGGCCGACGCACGGGGCGGACGGCACGACATCCACGGAACACGTGCCGGAGGAGACCGGCGAGGCGGTGGGCAGCAAGCGCTGACCGGGCCGCACCCGGTCCTGCTCCGCAGGGGCCGGGGCGGTGGGAGGTCGTGGGCCGAGGCCTTCGTCAGCCGAGACCCTGGTACGACGCCGTCACGCGTTCCTCGGCGACGTCGAGGGCACGTCGCACCGCACCCAGGGCGACCGCCCGCTCGCCCGACCCGGAGGCGTCCACGGCGACCGGTACCAGGGTGTGCGACCGCAGGTGCCTGCGCACGGGGTCGAGGAGGACGTCCCCGGCCCGTGACACCCCGCCGCCGATGACGATCCGGCCGGGATCGAGCACCAGCACCAGTGCGGCCAGCCCTCGGGCGAAGCGGGCGGCCACCCGGTCCACCACGCCGACGGCCGCCGGGTCGCCCGCCCGGGCCGCCGTGAAGAGCGGTGCGATGTCGTGGGCGTCACCGACCGCCACCCCCGCCTCCAGGGCCAGCCGGTGAATCGCCTCGGCGCCGACGAGCTGCTCGAACGGTCCCATGCCGTCGGCCGGACGCGGTCCCGGAGGGGCGTCCGGATCGCGCACCAGGTCGATGAAGCCCAGCTCACCGGCCGCGGCCGAATTGCCCCGGTAGGGCCTGCCGTCGATGACGATGCCGGTGCCGATCCGGCGGCCCCACTGGACGAAGACCAGGCAGTCGGTGCCCGCACGCGCACCTGCGCCGGTACCGGCCGCCGCGCCGCTTCGGCGTTCCGAGAGCACGGCGAGATTCACGTCGTTGTCGATGGTCACGGGGCAGTGCAGCCAGTCGCGCAGCAGCGAAACCGCCGGCAGCCCGGCCCAGTCGGGGATGCTGGGGGCCAGCAGCACCTCGCCGCGTTCGCGGTCGACGATGCCGGGGGTGCCCGCACTCACGGCCCACAGGTCCGACAGCGGTACCCCAGCCTCGGCCGCTGCCGCGGTCAGTGCGCTCCGCACCGTGGCGAAGAGCTGGGGCCCGGCCGCGCCCGGGTCCACGGTCGCGCGATGGGAGGCCAGCACCTGGCCCGCCAGGTCCGCGATCATCACCAGCACCTTGTGGGGGCCGATGTCGACTCCGGCGACGTACCCCGACTCGGCGCGGAACCTGGCGTACTGGGCCGGTCGGCCGAGCTGCGGGGACCCGGCGGCCGCGGTGAACTCCACCAGGCCGCAGTCCCTCAGCTCGGTCAGCGCCCTCGTCACCGCGGGCCGTGAAAGGCCGGTGAGCGAGGCGAGGTCGGTGACGCGGGCGGTCGGAGCGTCGCCCTCCCGCAGTGCGGCCAGGACCGCGGCGACATTCATCCGGCGAAGGACGTGCGGACCGGTGGCCGCGGCTCTCCCGACTGGCATATGCGTCAACTCCCTTGCCCCACCGTGCTGTCGGCACTGTATCCAGCAAGCCGGGAACCCGGACCGCCCGTCCTCTTGACGGCCACATGACACCCAACTCATATTAACGAATGCTCCGTTACTAAGTCTGATGAGCACCGGTACACGTCCTGGCAACTCCCGCATCCCTTCACCGGACGAGGTCACCCTTGAGAAGCCTCAGATCCTGGGCCGTCGCCTGCACGGCTGCCCTCGCTGTCGTCGCCACGGTCCTGAGCGCCCCCGTCGCCACTGCGGAAACCGGGCCGCCATCGGCCCCTCGTGGCACGCCGGCCTTCGCCCCCGAACCGGCCGAGGAGGCGCTGGCCCGCCTGCTGCCGCACCATGTCTCGCAGTTCGACCTGGTGCCGGTGAACCGCCCCGCCTCCGGCGACTACTTCACCGTGTCCGGCACCACCGGCAAGGTGCGCATCCAGGGCACCACCCCCGCCGTGCTGCTCAGCGGCGTCAACTGGTACCTGAAATACACGGCCAAGGTGGACATCGGCTGGCCCGGTGACAGCACGTCAAGGCTGCCGAAGAAGCTCCCCGCGCCCAGCGGGACCATCCGCCAGGACGCCTCGGTGCCGCACCGGTTCGCCCTGAACGACACGGACGACGGCTACTCCGGTGCGTACCGTGACTGGGCCTCCTACGAGAAGCAGACCGACGTCCTGGCCCTGCACGGCGTCAACGAGGTCTTCGTGCAGATGGGCGCGGACGCCGTGTACTACGACACCTTCCAGGAGTTCGGGTACACGAAGGAGCAGCTGAAGTCCTGGATACCGGGCCCGGCGCACCAGCCGTGGTGGCTGATGCAGAACATGTCCGGCTTCGGCGGGCCGGTCACGGACCGGCTGCTGGCGCAGCGCGCACAGCTCGGCCGCAAGATCGCGGACCGGCTGCGCCGGCTCGGGATGACGCCCGTCCTGCCCGGCTACTACGGCACGGTCCCGCCCGGGTTCACGGACAGGAACCCCACCGGCCCCGTGGTTCCGCAGGGCGGATGGGTCGGCTTCGAACGGCCGGACTGGTTGGACCCGCGCAGCGAGATGTATCCCAAGGTCGCCGAGGCGTTCTACCGTCATCAGCGCACGATGTTCGGTGACTCCACCCTGTACAAGATGGATCTGCTGCACGAGGGCGGCAAGCCCGGCAACGTGCCCATCGGGGACGCCGCCCGGGCCGTCATGAACGCCCTGCAGGTGGCGCACCCGGGCGCCACCTGGGTCCTGCTCGGCTGGCAGAGCAATCCCTCCACTCAGCTCATCGACGCGGTCGACCGGAGCAAGCTGTTCATCGTGGACGGACTGGCCGACCGCTACAACGGCCTCGACCGCGAAGCCGCCTGGCACGGAACCCCCTATGCCTTCGGCACCATCCCCAATTTCGGCGGGCACACCACCATGGGCGCCAACACCGCTGTCTGGACCGCGCGGTTCCAGGAGTGGCGCACCAAGCCGAACAGTGCGCTCCGGGGGATCGCCTACCTCCCGGAAGGGACCGGCGGCAACCCCGTTGCCTACGAGCTGTTCACCGAACTCGCCTGGCATGCGGGCCCGGTGGACCGGACGGCCTGGTTCGCCGACTACGCGGAGCGTCGCTACGGCGGCGTCGACCCGCACGCCGCCAAGGCCTGGGAACTGCTGCGTACCGGCCCCTACAGCACTCCGTCCGGCAGCTGGAGCGAGTCCCAGGACAGTCTCTTCACCGCACGCCCCTCACTGACCGCCGGTACCGCGGCCAGCTGGAGCCCCTCGTCCATGCGGTATGACGCGTCGACGGTGCAGCGGGCGCTCACGGAGCTCCTGCAGGTTGCCCCGGAGCTGCAGAAGTCCGATGCGTACCGATTCGATGTGGTGGATGTGGCCCGGCAGGCCCTGGCCAACCGCAGCCGCACGCTGCTGCCGCAGATCAGGGCGGCGTACGAGGGGAAGAACCTCACCCTGTACCGGCAGCGGGCCACCGAGTGGAAGCAGGACCTCGCCCTGCTGGACCGGCTGCTGGCCACCGACAGCCGGTTCATGCTGGGGCCCTGGCTGCAGGACGCCAGGTCCTGGGGACGCACCGACGCCGAGCGGGCCGCCGCGGAATTCGACGCCCGCTCGATCCTCACCACCTGGGGTGACCGGTCCGGCAGTGAATCCGGCGGGCTGCGCGACTACGCGAACCGCGAATGGTCGGGACTGGTCTCCGACTTCTACGCGAAGCGCTGGACGATGTACCTCGACTCCCTGGACGCGGCCCTGGTCACAGGGCAGCCGCCGGCCGCGATCGACTGGTTCGCGCGGGACAACGCCTGGAACCTGGAGCGCACGAGCTACCCGGTGCGGCCCGAGGGCGACCCGGTGGAGCTGGCCGACACCGTGCGCACAGCCCTTCCGGCACCCGTCGTACCCGGCCCGATCACCGGTATCGGCGGCAGGTGCGTCGCTCCCGAGGGCGGCTCCTCCGCCGACGGAACCGCCCTGCAGCTCTCGGCCTGCGACGGCACCCCCGCCCAGACCTGGACCGTGCCGGGCGACGGCACGCTCGTCGCGTACGGCAAGTGCATGGATGTCCGCAACGGCTCGACGGCCGACGGCACCGCCGTCCAGCTCTACCAGTGCAACGGCACCCCGGCCCAGTCCTGGACCCCGTTGCCCGACGGCACCCTGCGCAACGTCAAGTCGGCGCTGTGCCTGCACGCCGAGGGCGGCGCCACGGACGGCGCGCGTCTGCTGATCCGGGCCTGTGGAACAGCCTCCGAACAGCAGTGGAAACTTCCCGGGTAGCCGGATCCCGGTCCCTGAGGGCCGAAGGGGTGCCGGGACGAACCGCATCGTCCCGGCACCCCTCCGGCGTGGATCGCCGCGTCTTCCAGCATCCGCCTGTCCGGGGCGTCCCGCCACTCGAACGGCTCAGTGGCGGGACGGTGCAAGCGCCCAGGTGGCCAGCGACAGCGTGGCCATGGACACGACCGTGGACGCCACCACGGAGTTGCGGGCGAGGCTGGTGTCCAGGCCGTACTGACGGGCGTAGATGAAGGCGTTCTGGGCCGTCGGGAGCGCGGAGCAGAGGACCACGGCGAGTAGCTGGTGGTCCGGCAGGTGCAGCAGCGGGCCGCCGACCAGGAAGGCGATCAGGGGCTGGACCAGCGTCTTCAGCACGACCGCCAGGCTCATCTCCTTACGCCCCGCGGGCACCGTCGTCGCGGCCGTTGCCGGATCCGGGCGGCCGTGCAGGGACAGGCCGAGGGTGATCAGGGCGGTGGGCACGGCGGCCGCGCCGAGCAGATCACAGGAGTGTTCGAGGGCGTGCGGCAGCCGCACCCCGAGCGCGGAGACGACGACGCCGAGCATCGAGGCCATGATGATCGGATTGCGTACGGGCATGGTCACCATCCGCCGCAGCGCGACACCCCTTCCGGAGCCCGCCCCCGTACCCGTGTCCAGCAGCGTCAGGATCACGGGGGAGACCAGCAGTACCTGGAAGAGGATGATCTGGGCGACGAACGATGCGTCACCGAGCACCTGGACCGCCACCGGGATACCCAGATTGGCGGAGTTGACGTAGCCGGACGCCATGCTGCTGATCGCCTGGTCGGCCGTCTTGCGGCCGAAGAAGCGCCGGGCGAGCAGGAATCCGAGGGCGGACACGAGCGCCGTGCCCGTCCCGAAGGCCACCATCGAGGAGTTGGCGAAGGCGTCCAGTCGCGCACCGGAGACCATCGTGAACAGCGCCGCGGGCATGGCCACATGGAAGACGAACCGGCCGAGCACGGCCTCCGCCTGCTCACCGAGCAGACCGCTGCGGCCGACCGCGTAGCCGATCGCGGTGAGTGTCCAGATCGGAGCGAAGGCGGAGAGCAGGGCATGCATGGACGCCATGATCCTCGGACGGCTGTCCACTGCCTGTGCCGGGGTGCGGAGGCCGAAGGGGAGGGGGCGCGGACGGGTGGCGGGGGCCGGGGCGTGGGAGGGACGGCCCCCGCCGTCCGGGAATCCGCGGGCCGGTCAGCCGACGGAGGTACTGACCCGGAGCTGCTTGATTCCGTTCAGCCAGGCGGAGCGCAGCCGCCGCGGGTCCTCGACCAGCCGCAGATCGGGCAGCACGTCCGCGATCGCGTTGAAGATCAGGTTGATCTCCATGACGGCGAGGGACTTGCCGAGGCAGAAGTGCGGTCCGCCGCCACCGAATCCGAGATGGGGGTTGGGGTCCCGGGAGATGTCGAAGAGTTCCGGGCTCTCGAAGACCTCGGGGTCGTTGTTGGCGGAGGAGTAGAACAGCCCGACCCGTTCGCCCTTCTTGATCTGCTGCCCGCCCAGTTCGACGTCCTGGGTGGCGGTCCGCTGGAAGGAGACCACGGGGGTGGCCCAGCGGACGATCTCCTCGGCGGCGGTCTCCGGGCGCTCGCGCTTGTAGCGCTCCCACTCCTCGGGGTGGGTGAGGAAGGCGTGCATGCCGTGGCTGATGGCGTTTCGGGTGGTCTCGTTGCCGGCGACGGCGAGGAGGATCACGAAGAATCCGAACTCGTCCGAGGAGAGGTTGCCCTCGCCCTCCGCGGCGACCAACTGGCTGACGATGTCCTTGGCGGGGCACTCCTTGCGTGCCGCTGCCAGGTTCATCGCGTACGAGACGATCTCCATGGCCGCCTCGGTGCCGACCTCTTCGGTGATCGCGTACTCGGGATCGTCGTACGCCGCCATCTTGTTGGACCAGTCGAAGATCTTGGACCGGTCCTCCTGAGGTACGCCGATGAGCTCGGCGATGGCCTGGAGCGGCAGTTCGACGGCGATGCGGGTGACGAAGTCGAACGAGCCGTCGTCGGCGGCCGAGGCGAGGGCCGTCTCGACGATCGACCGGGCGCGGTTGCGCAGGGCCTGTTCCAGGGAGCGGATGGCACGGGGGGTGAAGCCGCGCTGGACGATCTGGCGGACCCGGGTGTGCTCGGGCGGGTCCATGTTCAGCATGATCAGCTTCTGGACGTCGATCTGGTCGCGGCTGATCGTCTCGTTGAAACGGATGACCGCGGTGTTGGTGTGGGAGGAGAACAGTTCAGGGTGTGTGGAGACGTACTTGACGTCCGCATGCCGGGTAACCACCCAGTAGCCCTCGTCGTCGAAACCGGAGATACCGGCCGGCTGGGTGCACCACCAGACCGGTGCGGTCTCCCGCATCCGGGCGAACTCCGGGTGCGGGATGCGGGCTTGGAGCAGGTCGGGATCGGTGAAGTCGAACCCTTCGGGCAGATGGGGGCAGGACATCGGCAACTCCAGGTCGGTCCGAGGGCGTCCGAACATTGCCTGACGACCCATCAGAAGTTGCCCGCAAGGTAGTAACGAGTTCTACAACTGGCAAGAGTCGCGGCCCGATCTGTTGCGCGAGGGGGCGCGCACGGGCTTCGAGGTGCGCCCATTGTGCGCGCAAGGTGCGTGCACGGCTCTTGCGTACCGGGGGTAAGCCTCATAAGACTGCTGGCAGAACTAGAACGCGTACTAGTTCCTTCCGCGGGCGCCGGGACGCCCCCTGCGGAAGCGCGAGGAGAGGACGAGCTCATGGCCGCGGAACCCGTCATCGTCGAAGCCGTACGCACGCCCATCGGCAAGCGCGGAGGCGCGCTCGCCAATCTGCACCCCGCCTACCTGCTGGGCGAGACCTACCGTGAACTTCTCGGCCGTACCGGCATCCACGCCGACTGCGTGGAACAGATCGTCGGCGGTACGGTCACCCACGCCGGCGAACAGTCCATGAACCCGGCCCGCAACGCCTGGCTCACCGTGGGACTTCCGTACGAGACCGCCGCCACCACCGTGGACTGCCAGTGCGGCTCCTCGCAGCAGGCCTCCCACATGGTCGCCAACATGGTCGCGGCCGGAGTCATCGATGTCGGTATCAGCTGCGGTGTCGAGGCGATGTCGCGCGTGCCGCTGGGCAGCGGCTCCAAGCACGGCCCGGGGAAGCCCTGGCCGGACGAGTGGAACGTCGACCTGCCCAACCAGTTCGAGGCCGCCGAGCGCATCGCCCGTAAGCGGGGCCTGACGCGGGAGAACGTCGACTCGCTCGGGCTGATCTCGCAGGAGCGGGCAGCCGTGGCCTGGGCCGAGGAGCGGTTCAAACGGGAGACGTACGCGGTCCAGGTGCCGACCACCGAGGAGGAACAGGCGGCCGGGCAGGGCATGTGGCGCCTCGTCGACCGGGACGAGGGGCTGCGGGACACCACGATGGAGGGGCTCGCCCGGCTCAAGCCGGTCATGCCCACCGCGATCCACACGGCGGGCAACGCCTCGCAGATATCCGACGGCGCCTGCGCGATCATGTGGGCGTCCAAGCGGATGGCGCGGGCACTGAAGCTCAAGCCGCGCGCCCGGATCGTCGCCCAGGCGCTCGTCGGTTCCGACCCGCACTTCCACCTCGACGGGCCGATCGACGCGACCCGCGCGGTGCTGGGCAAGGCCGGAATGTCGCTCAAGGACATCGACCTCGTCGAGATCAACGAGGCGTTCGCGTCGGTGGTGCTGAGCTGGGCGCAGGTCTTCGAGCGGGACCTCGACGGGCTCGCGAAGGTCAACGTCAACGGTGGCGCCATCGCACTCGGCCACCCGGTGGGCGCCACCGGGGCCCGGCTCATCACCACGGCGCTGCACGAACTGGAGCGTCGCGACAAGGAGTTCGCGCTCATCACCATGTGCGCGGGCGGGGCGCTGGCCACCGGAACGATCATCCAGCGGCTGTGAGGAATTCCCCCGGCCGGGGGGTGGTGCCAGGTGCACCCCGGCCGGGGGTCCATGCCGCTGTCGGCGCCGCTCACGGATGCATAGCGTCACGGCCATGGAGAACAACAACAGCAGGACGTGCAGCAATACCCCTTCTCCCCGGGGAGGTCGGCGTGGTGCCCGGCGAGGACTGGCGGTCGCCGTGGTCATCGCCCTCGCCGCCCTCGGCTCCGCGCCCGCCGTGGCCCAGCAGGCCGGACCGGTGGCCGGGGGATCCCACGCCGCCCCCACCACCGGACGGGGCACGCTCCTCGCCGTCACGCCCGTCGCCACGCTCGACCGCACCGAGGTCGGCGCCTTCCTCGCCTCGGCGGGCATGGACACGGGCACCGTCCGCTACGGCGTTCACGCCTACCGCCTCACGTACAGCACCCTCACCCCGCAGGGCGAACCCACCACCGCCACCGGTCTGTTCGTCCTCCCCAGGGGTGGCGCCGACCGCCTGGACCTGGTCTCCGACACCCACGGCACGATGGTCCACCGCGACTACGCCCCCTCAGTCGGTGAGGACTTCGGCCGTTTCGCCCCGTACCTGCACGCCTCCGCCGGCCGCGCCGTCGCCGCCCCCGACTATCTCGGCCTCGGCAAGGGGCCGGGCCCGCACCCGTACATGGACACCGCGTCCTCCGTCACCGCCTCCCTCGACATGCTGCGCGCCTCCCGCACCGCGGCGCGGGAGCTGGGGCGCCCCCTCACCGGAGAGGTGTACGCCAGCGGTTTCTCCCAGGGCGGCCAGGTCGCGACGGCTCTGGCCAAGGCCCTCGCCGACGGCGCGGACCGGCACTTCAGGCTGCGGGCGCTGGCACCGGTCTCGGGGCCGTACGACCTCCGGGGCGCGGAGACGCCCGCCCTGTTCGACGGCCGGATCAACGACATCAGCGCCGTCTTCTACATGTCGTACTTCCTTACCGCGCAGAACCGGCTGCACCCGCTCTACAAGGACCCCTCGGAGTTCTTCCGCGAGCCGTACGCGGACATCGTCGAGAGCCTCTTCGACACCCACCACTTCGAGGAGGACATCATCCCGGCGCTGCCCGGCACGCTGAAGGAACTCCTCACCGACGAGGCCTATCAGGACCTGCAGCATCCGGCGGGGGTGCTGCGCGACGTACTGAACGCCCAGGACGGTCAGTGCGACTGGAAGCCCGAGGTGCCCGTGCGGCTCTACTCGTCAGCCGGCGACCGGGACGTGGCGATCGCCAACTCCCTCAACTGCGCGGATGACTTTGCCGCGCACGGCACGCGAGTTCCGGTCATCGACCAAGGGACGACCGATCACAACGGGACCTTCATGAAGTCCGGCCCGCAGATCGTCCGCTGGTTCGACACGGTCACCGCAGCGGGACGGCGTCACCGCTGATCGGACCGGGCCGGACCCGGAGCCGACGGCGGGCCGGCGGCGGCCGTCGGCGCGGACGCCGGTGCGGCCGTGGCCGGGGTGACGCCGAGCGCCGGGCCGGTGGCGCCGAGGAGCACGGCGGCTCCGGCGACGGTGGCCTTGCGACGGGCGGGTGGCGCGAGGCCGGGCTGGGACGGTGCGGGCGAACGACACAGTTCCGGGGTGGAACGGCTACTGCTCCCGATGGTGCAGGACCAAGGCCCTGCGGGGGCCCTCACGCCTTCGGGGCGTCGAAGGTGACCTGGGCCTCGAAGGCCGCACGCCGCGTGGCCCGGCGCAGTGCCTTCAGCAACGTCCCGCCGACGACGAGGGTCAGCGCCACGGTCAGCACGGCCCGTCCCAGGTCCCAGCCCAGCGAAGTGGCCAGGCAGTACGCGAGGAAGCGGACCAGGTTCTCGGTCAGCGGATCACCGGGATGGAAGGAGATGCCCGAGCCGAGGCCCGGCACGATCGTCCAGCCGTACAGGTTCATCACCGTGCCGTACGCGAACGCCGCCACACCTCCGTAGGCCGCGAGCATCAGCAGCTCGGCCCGCCCGCGCAGCCGGTCCGGGCCCGGCAGCAGCCCGGCGCCCATGGTGAACCAGCCCATCGACAGCATCTGGAACGGCAGCCACGGGCCCACCCCGCCGGTGAGCAGCGCGGACGCGAACATCGTCACCGAGCCGAGCACGAACCCGAAGCCCGGGCCGAGCACCCGGCCGCTCAGCACCATCAGGAAGAACATCGGCTCCAGGCCCGCCGTCCCCGCGCCGAGCGGGCGCAGCGCGGCGCCGACCGCGGCGAGCACACCCAGCATCGCCACCGCCTTCGCGTCCAGGCCGGAGTCCGCGATCGTCGCGACGACCACCCCGACCAGCAGCGGAAGCAGTGCGGCGAACAGCCAGGGCGCGTCCTGGGAGTGCGCGAGGCCCGAGTCCGCGCCGGCCAGCAGCGGCCAGCCGATGGCGACGACACCGATCGCGCTGATCAGGAGGAGCGCGGCGATCGCACGCGGCCCGAGCCGCACCGCCCGCGCCTGCCGGTCGACCGTGCGCCGGGCCCCCGGTGTTTCGGCCGCTCGTACGGTCCGTTCCCGGTGCTTCATGCCTCCGCCCCCAGTGCCGCGCGCACCTGCGGCACGGTCAGCCACTCCTGCGGGGCGAGAATCTTCGCGGTCTGCGGTGCGAACGCCGGGGACGAGACCACGACCTGCCGGGTCGGCCCGTCAGCGACAATCTCCCCGTCGGCGAGGATCACCACCCGGTGGGCCAGCTCGGCGGCGAGCTCCACATCGTGGGTCGCCAGGACGATCGCATGACCCTCGGCGGCCAGACCGCGCAGCACGCGTATCAGGCGGGCCTTCGCCGCGTAGTCCAGACCACGCGTCGGCTCGTCGAGCAGCAGCAGCGGGGGGCGCGCGGTCAGCACGATCGCCAGAGCCAGGGCGAGGCGCTGCCCCTCGGAGAGGTCGCGCGGGTGGGTGTCGTCCGGCACGTCCGGCAGCAGCTCGGAGACCAGGGCCCGGCAGCTGCCCGCCGCGGCGCCCGCGTCCGTGTCAGCCGTCGCGCACTCGGCGGCGACCGTGTCCGCGTAGAGCAGATCGCGCGGTTCCTGCGGTACGAGTCCGACCCGGCGCACCATGTCGCGCGGCGGCGTACGGTGCGGAGCCAGGCCGCCCACGTGAACGGTGCCGGCCGTGGGCTCGACCGTGCCGACGAGGGTGGCGAGCAGTGTGGACTTGCCCGCGCCGTTGCGGCCCATCAGGGCGACGGTCTCGCCGGGCGTGACGGAGAACGTCACCCGGCGTAGCGCCTCGACGCGACCGCGCCGCACCCCCAGACCCTCGGCCCGGACGGCTGCTTCCCCCGCGGGACCCGGAGCGGGCTCTGCACCGGGTGCGCGACGGCGTCCGAACAGCCCACGCCGTACCGGGGCGTCGGGCAGCGGTGCCGGGGCGGCGGGCGCCGCCGACGGGACGGCCGACGGCGGCTCGGCCGACGCCAGCCGTTCCCGCAGCCCGGTCGCCCGGCGTCGCGCATCACGCACGGAGAGCGGCAGCGGTTCCCAGTCCGCCAGCCGTCCCAGCGCGACCACCGGCGGGTGGACCGGGGACACGGCCATGACGTCGGCGGGCGCACCCGTCACGGGTGCGGCGCCCGGCGACGGCAGGAGGACGACCTGGTCCGCGTACTGGACGACGCGTTCCAGCCGGTGCTCCGCCATCAGGACCGTCGTGCCCAGGTCGTGCACCAGTCGCTGGAGCACCGCGAGGACCTCCTCGGCCGCCGCCGGGTCCAGAGCGGACGTCGGTTCGTCCAGGACCAGCACCTTGGGGTGCGGGGTCAGCACCGAGCCGATCGCGACCCGTTGCTGCTGGCCGCCGGAGAGCGTGGCGATCGGCCGGTCGCGCAGTCCCGCGAGGCCCAGCAGGTCGAGAGTCTCCTCGACCCGCCGCCGCATGACGTCAGGGGCGAGCCCCAGCGACTCCATGCCGTACGCCAGCTCGTCCTCGACGGTGTCGGTGACGAAATGGGAGAGCGGGTCCTGGCCCACCGTGCCGACCAGATCGGCGAGTTCGCGTGGTTTGTGGGTACGGGTGTCGCGGCCGTCGACCGTGACCCGGCCGCGCAGCGTGCCGCCCGTGAAGTGCGGCACGAGACCGGAGACGGCCCCCAGCAGCGTCGACTTGCCGACCCCCGACGGACCGACGAGCAGCACCAACTCGCCCTCTGGGACCGTCAGATCGACGCCGGACAGGGTGGGGTGCGCCATGCCCTCGAACTGCACCGAGACCTGCTCGAACCGGATCATCACTGTCCCTTCTCGGAGTGCGCGACGGGAGCGCCGGCCGGACCACCCGCCGGTGGTGGCGCGGGCGCCACCACCGCGGGCAGCAACCCGATCAGCACCGCCGCAGCGGGCCACAGCGGGAACACCGGCGCGACCAGGGGGACGACCCCGGGGTGCAGCGCCTCCGGGTCGACGCTGCCCGCCAGGATCATCGCCGCCGCGACCACCGCACCCGACCCCGCCACCAGCCAGGCCCGCACACCCCACCGGTCGGGCCGGTAGCGGGTACGGACCGAGCGGGCGCCGCCGAGCCGCAGCCCGGCCGCAGCGGCGACGAGCCCGGCGAGCAGCAGCGGCAGCCCGAAGACCGCACCCTGCGAGGCCAGCAGGCCGTAGGTACCCGCGCAGACCCCCAGCAGACCGCCGAGGGTGAGGACGTTCGTGGTGTGCCGGACGGCGGGCGGGACCTGCGCCGTACGCCCGTACCCGCGCGCGTCCATCGACGCCGCCACCGCCACCGACCGCTCCAGCGCACCCTCCAGCACCGGCAGTCCGATCTGCAGAACGGCCCGGATGCCCCCGGTCGGGCGGCCCCGCAGCCGGCGTGCGGTGCGCAGGCGCGCCACATCGGCGACCATGTTCGGCGCGAACGTCATCGCGACCACGACGGCGACTCCCGCCTCGTACAGCGCACCCGGCAGCGACTTCAGCAGCCGGGCCGGGTTGGCGAGCGCGTTCGCCGCGCCGACGCAGATCAGCAACGTGGCCAGCTTCGCCCCGTCGTACAGCGCGAAGAGCAGCTGCTCGGCGGTGACCCGGCCGCCGATCCTGACGCCCTGCGCCCAGTCCGGCAGCGGGACTTCGGGGAGAGTGAACACCAGGTGCGTACCGGGGATCGGCGAGCCGAGGAAGACGGAGAACAGCAGCCGAACGGCGACGACGAACAGCCCGATCTTGATGAACGCCCCGTACGAACGCGCCCACGGCGCGTCCGTCCGGCGCGCCGCCACGACATACCCGGCCACGCCCACCAGCAGTCCGAGCAGCAGCGGATTGCTGGTCCGGGACGCGGCGGTGGCCAGCCCGAGCGCCCACAGCCACCAGGCCCCGGCGGGCAGGGCATTGCTGCGGGTCGCTGCGGGCGCCCGCAGTGCATGGCTGAGCCGGGCGGCGCCCGGGGAGGCGGTCATCCGCGTCGGCGGCGGGCCTGCAGGACGGCGGCGATGCCGAGCAGCAGGACGGCACCGAGCCCGACGAGCACCCCGGTGGACGGACCGCTGCGCCCGTTCCCGGGGTGGGTGGACGAGGGAGAGGCGGACGCCGTGTGCCCGCCGCCGGAGACCTGCTCGCCGCACCCCGAGGCGGGGTAGCCGGAGATCGCGCAGAGCAGGGCATCGCTGTTGTAGCGCAGCGGCTTGGCCACCGAGGCGAGCGCCTCGGCGGTGCTCGCCCCGGGGGCCACCTGCGCGCAGGCGGTGCGCAGCGCGGGCGGTGTCTCCCCGGCCGGGGCGTCCGCCGGCGCGCCGGGGTCGATGACGAGCGCGACGCGCTTGGTGCCGCCCTTGGCGGGGGTGTCCGCGCAGACGGTCGCGAAGTCGGGGGTGCGGCGCGGCTTCGCCGAGTCCTGGGAGTCCTCGCTCACGGAGAACCGGAAGCCCTGCACTGACCCGTCGGCGGGCCGGACGAGCGAGGGGCCCTGGGTGGCATAGGCCCAGCCGGACCCCTTGCCCTCCCAGAACGACCAGTAGCGGTAGCCGGCCGCATGGGCGGTGCCCGCGCCGAGCACGGTCAGAGCGGCGCCGAGCACCAGCAGCAGCGCGACGGCCACCCGTCCGCCGAACGCATTCCCCGCACGATTTCCCGCTCGGTTCACGGCTGCTGGGGCTTCCGGCGGCTGCTGATCAGGAAGCCGATGCCCGCACCGGCGGCGAGGCCGATACCGACCAGCCACCACACCCCGAGACCGGCGTCGTCGCTGGTGCCGGCCTCGGCCGAGAAGTCGTCCGGGGTCTCACTGGGCGTGATGACGGCGGCGGGCGCGGGTCCGCTCGCGTTCAGCTCCCGGATCAGGTCGACGCCGCCGAAGTCGTGGGCGTCGGCGCCGGTCGCGTGCGCGGCCAGGACCAGCTGGGCGTAGGCGGCGGGGCCGCCCTCCTCGGCCCAGCTCCTGGAGTTCTTCTGCAGCCAGCCGACCGCGCCGGCCGCCTTGTTCTTGTGGCCGGCCGAGGCCAGGGCGACGACCGCGTCCGCGGTGTTGCCGACGTCGGGCTGCGGGGTGGTGTCGTCGGCGCCCGGCATCGGCGGCAGGTTCAGGTGGTTGCCGTTCTTCGCGAGGGCGTCCGCGAGGTAGAAGGCGCCGTTCCGGGCGGCCTGCTCCGGCTTGACGACGTCGCTCGTCCCGCAGGCCGGCGGCTTGCCCTCGACCGCGGCGTTGTCCCCGGCGGCCAGTCCCTTGCCCATCGAGCCGAGTACGGCGGCCGCGGTGGCATCCGCGTTCGCGGCGAGCTTCCCGGCCTTGTCGGGCTGGTACGCGAACGCGCCGCCGTCCTTGTCGCCGCACGGGATCGCGAGCGCGAGCAGCGCGTCGTACGGGGTTTTGCCGCCCGGATTCGTCATGTCGCCGATCCGCTGGCCCTGCCGGGCCAGCGCGCCGATCACGACGGAGGTGGAGTTGGCGTCGCTGGGGGAGCCCGGGTTGTAGCCCCAGCCGCCGTCCTCGTTCTGGATGGACTTCAGCCAGCGGACGCCGTTGTTGACGATGTCGCCGTGCCCGCCGATTTCCGCCAGCGCCTGCACCGCGGCGGCGGTCGCATTGGTGTCCAGCATGGTCTTGGCGTCGCACGGCTTGGAGACATCGGCGCGGTACGAGGCGTAGGCGCCGTTCGCGCACTGCTGGGCGATCAGCCAGTCCACCGACTTCGTCGCGGGCACGACCCCCTCGATGCGCTGGGCGAGGAACGCCAGCGACTGCCGCCAGACCCCGTCGTACGTCGGGTCCTTGGTGCCGTACAGCCCGGAGGGCAGCGCGACGGACGGGGTGGGGGAGGGAGACGGCGCCGCGACCGCGGCCGGGGCAGCGGCCGCACAGAGCACGGTGGCGGTGGCGGCGAGCGCTGCTGCGCTGCGGCGTACGGTCATGGCGGGCTGGGCCTCTCCTGTGGGGAACCGGGCACAGGCACACACAGGCACCAGGCTCCGGCCCCGTATTCCTCGACGGTGCCGGTCACCGGGGTTCCGGTGACGCGAGCCGGTCACGACCGCGGACAGGGCAGCCCGACTCACCGCTGTGTCGGCGGCTCACGGTTGCGTGGTCAGTGCCGGATTTGCACCGGCTTCCCCCTGAACGGGCATGATGACGACTCGCACATTCTACCGGGGCATAGCCCGCCCCTTCCGGGCGGAGGGCCGCCTCACACCGCGACGTACGTCACCGGCCCGCTGCCCGGCACCGCCTCCGCGCGCCCCAGCTTCACCAGCCGGCGCACATGGGCCTCCGCCTCGGAGACGGCGATGTTCCGCGAGCCGTACGGGATCTGTTCCCAGGGCCGGTTCCACTCCATCCGCTCGGCCAGTTGCCACGGCGTCAACGGGGTGGCGAGCAGAGCGAGCAGTCCGGTCAGCCGCTCCTCGTGATGGTCGAGGAGTTCCCGTACGCGCCCCGCCGCGTCCGTGAACGCGTGCTGGTGGGCGGGCAGCACCTCGGCGACCCCGAGCCGGCCGATGCGCTCCAGTGAGTCCAGGTAGTCGCCCAGGGGGTCGGTGACCGCCGCGTCGTCCGGGTCTTCGTACAGCCCGATGTGGGGGCTGATCCCGGGCAGCAGATGGTCGCCGGAGAAGAGGCGGCCGCGGCCGGGCAGATCGGCCGGATGGTCCTCCTCCAGGTGCAGGCAGACATGGCCGGGGGTGTGGCCCGGCGTCCAGATCGCCCGGAGCCGCCGGCCCGCGAGGTCGAGCAGCTCGCCGGGGACGATCTCGCGGTCCGGAAGGGCGGCGCGCAGTCCGGGGAGCGTGCGCATCCGGCCGCCCGTGCGGGCGGCGCGCAGCGGGGCGAGGTGCTCCTCGGGTGCGCCGGCCGCGGCGAGCTTCGCCGCCAGGTAGGTCAGCCAGGTGCCCGGTTCGGACTCACGGGTACGGCGCACGATCGCCGTGTCCGCGGCATGCATCGCGATCCACGCCCCCGACGCCTCGCGGACCTGTCCGGAGAGTCCGTGGTGGTCGGGATGGTGGTGGGTGATGACCACGCCGTGGATGCCGGCGATGTCCACACCCACGGCGGCGACTCCGGCGGCCAGGGTGTCCCAGGCGTCGGGGTCGTCCCAGCCGGTGTCGACGAGGACCGGCCCGCGATCGGTGTCGAGGACATGCACCAGGGTGTGGCCGAGCGGGTTGTCCGGGATCGGGACCTTGATGGACCACACGCCGCCGCCGTGCTCGGTCACCTGTGTCATGGGCTCCCCATCTCTCGCGTCGGCCCCTGGCCGCGCTGTGCCACCCCCACTGTAACGAGAACTTGTTTCATTAGTAGCCCAAGTCGACCATCCCTGCAGGGGTGTTGCAGTGGCCCTGTCCGGGGCGTGGACTCCTGGAACTGGAACTGGTATCAGTTCTGACACAGAGTCAGATATGACATCGGGTGTGGAGTCGGTACGTGCCGGGTCGCGGGAGGCAGCAGCCATGACCGAGCTTGTGGAACACGGAAAACTGTTCATCGGCGGGGAGTTGGTCGATCCGCTCGGCCAGGACGTCATCCAGGTGATATCGCCCCACACCGAGCAGGTCATCGGCCGGGTGCCGCACGCCTGTGAAGCGGATGTGGACCGGGCTGTCGCCGCCGCCCGCCGGGCCTTCGACGAAGGACCCTGGCCGCGCGCGTCCCTGAACGAGCGGATCGAGGTGATCACGCGGATCAAGGACGCGTTCGCCGTTCGCTACGAGGAGATCGCCCGCGTCATCAGCTCCGAGAACGGAACTCCGTACAGCTCCAGCGTGATGGTGCAGGCGCTCGCCGCGATGATGGTGTGGGACGCGGCGATCACCGTCGCCGGCACCTTCCCGTACGAGGAGCGCCGCGACGGCGTCCTCGGGCCGCTGCTGGTGCGCCGGGAGCCGGTCGGGGTGGTCGCGGCCGTCGTGCCGTGGAATGTCCCGCAGTTCACCGCCGCCGCCAAGCTCGCGCCCGCGCTCCTGGCAGGCTGCTCCGCCGTGCTCAAGGTCTCGCCCGAATCACCCCTGGACGCCTACATCCTGGCCGAGATCGCCGCCGAGGCCGGGCTCCCCGAAGGGGTGCTGTCGATCCTTCCGGCGGACCGCGAGGTGAGCGAGTACCTGGTCGGCCATCCGGGCGTCGACAAGGTGTCGTTCACCGGCTCGGTCGCGGCGGGCCGTCGGGTCATGGAGGTCGCCTCACGGAACCTCACCGGTGTCACCCTGGAGCTCGGTGGCAAGTCCGCCGCTGTCATCCTTCCCGACGCCGATCTGGACACGGCCGTCGCGGGCATCGTCCCGTTCGCCTGGATGATCAACGGCCAGGCGTGCGTCGCCCAGACCCGCATCCTCGTCCCGCATTCCCGCTACGACGAGATCGCCGAGGCGTTCGCCGCCGCGGCGGGTGCGCTGAAGGTCGGCGACCCGCTCGACCCCGCCACCGAACTCGGCCCCCTGGTCGCGCGGCGCCAGCAGCAGCGCTCCCTCGACTACATCCGGATCGGCCAGGAGGAAGGCGCCAAGATCCTTACGGGCGGCGGCCGTCCGGCCTCCCAGGAGCGCGGCTGGTACGTCGAGCCGACTCTCTTCGGATCCGTCGACAACTCCATGCGCATCGCCCGCGAGGAGATCTTCGGGCCGGTCGTCTGCCTGCTGCCGTACGGCGACGAGGCGGAGGCGGTGAAGATCGCCAACGACTCCGAGTACGGGCTCAGCGGCAGTGTCTGGACCGCCGACACCGAGCGAGGCATCGACGTCGCCCGCCGGGTGAGGACGGGCACGTACAGCGTGAACACCTTCAGTCTCGACATGCTCGGGCCGTTCGGCGGCTACAAGAACTCCGGCCTGGGGCGGGAGTTCGGACCCGAGGGGTACGGCGAGTACTTCGAGCACAAGATGATCCATCTGCCCGCCGGGTACCGGCCCGCGCAGCCCGGCCCGCAGGAGGGGTGATGGGGGACCGCTGGCATGTGGAGGTCGACCGGAGCGTCTGCATCGGCTCCGGGATGTGCGTGAACCACGCTCCGGACGGCTTCCGGCTGGACTCCGCCCGGCAGTCCCACCCGGGCGATCCGGAGACCGATGCCAACGAGCGGGTGCTCGCGGCGGCGGAAGGATGTCCCGTCGAAGCGATCACGCTGACGCTGGCCGATTCGGGCGAGGTGGTCTTCCCGCCGGAGGACTGACGGTCGGGTAAGCCAGTTGGTTCGCCATCAACAACTGGCCGACAGGCGCGAGGTGCAGCCCGGCACAGCCCCCGGGCTGCACCGCGGAGCTCCCGGACCCTCAGGCGGTACAGCCGGTGTCGGCGATGACGAACCAGCCCGCCGGTGACTCCCGCAGGGTGTGCGTGACGAACACGTTGTACAGCCCCATGTTCTGCTCCGAGCCGTTGGCGTACACGTAGCCGCCGGTCGTGTGCGCCCTGCCCGCCGCCACCTGCGCGTAATTGGTCGCCGTGTAGCAGGTGCCGGTCGCTCCCGAGGTCGTGGTCGCCGTCACCTGGGACGAGACCCCGCCGACCGCGCCCGAGGCGTCGACCGCGGCCACCGTGTAGCGGTACGCGGTCCCGGCGGACAGCCCCGTGTCGGTGAACGCCGTCGACGTGGGCTGGGCGACCTTGCTGCCGTCGCGGTAGACGGCGTACGAGGAGGCTCCCGCGACGGCGTCCCAGGACAGCGAGGCGCTGGTCCCGGTGACACCGGTGACCGTCAGGCCGGAGGGCGCAGGCAGTGGGTCCTCGCCGCCACCGCCCGGTGAGCCCTGGTCCAGCCCCCAGAAGACGCCCGTGTGGTAGGTCGAGCAGATCGAGCTCAGGAAGTATGCGGCGGTCCTCCCGCACTGATCGGTTCCGGAGCCCGGGGAGACGGCCAAGCCGTGGCCCATGCCTGAGACGGAGTACGTCTCCACGGCCGGCTGCCCGGAGGCGTCGTTGTAGACGCTCCGGGTGGTGTTCCCGGGCAGGGTGGTGGTGCTGGAGGGGGTCTGACCGATGCCCCAGACATCGGTCCACTGGTCACGCAGGGCGGTGGCATTGGCGGGATACACCGTGTAGTCGGACGTGCCCTGCCAGATGGCCACGCGCGGCCACGGACCCGAGTAGCCGGGGTAGGAGCCGCGGACCTTGTCGCCCCACTGGGCCGGGGTCAGCTTCTGCGGGCCGGTCTGGCAGCCGGAAGCGGCCGCCTGGCTGGTTGCGCACTGGGCGGGCAGACCGGAGGCCACGGACCCGCCCGCGAACACGTCCGGGTAGGCGGCCAGCAGATCGGCGGTCATTCCGCCGCCCGCCGAGAGCCCGGTGACGTACACCCGGCGGCCGTCCGAGCCGTACTGCTGCTTCGCGTGCTCCACCATCTGCACGATGGAGGCGGCCTCGCCCTTGCCCCTGGTGTCCTCGGCCGGATCGAACCAGCCGAAGCAGGAGAGTGAGTTGTTCGCGGAGGTGGTCTGCGGGAAGACCACGGCGAACTTCCACAGGTCGGCGTATTTCGGCCAGCCCGAGTTGGTGTAGTAGTCGTTCGCCGTCTGCGTGCAGCCGTGCAGGGCGATCACGAGGGGGGCGCCCGTGGGCAGACCGGCGGGGGCGTACTCGTACATCTGCAGATTGCCGGGGTTCGAGCCGAAGCCGGTGACCTGCTGGAGGCCACCGGCGGCAGCGGCGGGCGGGGCTGCGGCCGCGGTGCTCGGTGTCGCCGCGACGACACCGAGGACAGCGGTGGACGCGATGCTCCGGAGCAGGCGTCGCAGGATGGATGGGCGCACGGGGGCCTCCCTGTTCGGAACGTGCGGACGCGCGGACGTACGGACTGCTGCCGGAACATAGGAGTCCGGGCCGCCCCGGCCCATGGGGCGGGCTGACATCCCTCGGACCCCGCTGTGTGCGACGCCGCTCTTGCGTCGCCAGTGCGAGCCGGTGAACCCTTCCGGTCGCAGCACCAGCGCCGGTGGGAAGCGGGATTGACATCGAGTGTGCTCGAACATACAGACTCCCGGTCATCAACGCCCGCACCCGAGACGGGCTGTTGGGAGGGGACAGACATGCGGTACCGCACGATCGGCACGGACCCGAAGAGCCGCCGCGAGGTCAGCGTGCTCAGCCTCGGTGCCATGCTGATGGGCACAGCCACCGACGAGGCGACATCCTTCGCCATCCTCGACCGGTACGCCGAGGCCGGCGGCACCTTCATCGACACGTCGAACAACTACGCGTTCTGGGTCGACGGCAGCCAGGGCGGGGAGAGCGAGCAGTTGCTCGGCCGATGGCGCCGGAGCCGCGGTGTCGGCGACGAGATCGTCATCGCCACCAAGCTCGGTGCCCGGCCGAACGCCCCCGCCACCGGCTTCACCCACGACATCGAAGGGCTTTCGCCGAAGGCGATCCGGGAGTCCGCGGAGCGGAGCCGGGAACACCTCGGCGTCGAGAAGCTGGACCTGCTGTACGCACACGTGCAGGACCGGAGCGTGCCGATGAGCGAGACCGTCGAGGCCTTCGGCGAACTGGTGACCGAAGGGACCGTCGGCCTGCTGGGCGTGAGCAACCACTGGGCGTGGCAGGTGGAGCGGGCCCGGACCCTCGCCGCGGCCGCCGGACTGCCGGGATACGAGGTGCTCCAGTACCACCACAGCTATCTGCGGCAGCGCACGGACCTGCCCGGCCTGCGGTCCCCGGACGGCCAGGAGGGTGTGCTCTCCGGGGACCTGCTCAGCTATCTGCGGGCCGAACCCGCCCTTGTGCCGGTCGCCTACTCGCCGCTCCTGGCCGGTGCCTATGTCCGGGCGGACAAGCCGCTGGGCCCGGAGTTCGACCATCCGGGCACACCGGCCCGGCAGGCGGCGCTGCGGGCGGTGGCCGAACAGACCGGGGCGACCGTCAACCAGGTGGTCCTGGCCTGGCTCATCGGCGGCGACGTCCCGTTCGTCCCGCTGGTCGGCGCCTCCTCGGTGACACAGCTGGACGAGAGCCTGGCCGCGGTGGACCTGGAGCTGACGGCGGAGCAGCGGGCGACGCTGGACGCGGCCCACTGAGCGCCCGTCGTCGAACCCGGGCCCGACCCGGGCTCGACGACAGGCGCCGACGGGTTCCGCGCCCTGCCTCGCACCATGTACGCCGCCACCATGCCGATACGCGACGGTGTGTGCACCGACCCCGTGTGACGTGGGCTTCCGCCTCCTTACGGTGACGACCATGGAGACTCCCCAACGCCCGGAACCCGGGCCCGCACCGCTCACCGTCCCCCCGCCCGCAGACCGGTCCCTCGCCGGCCGTACCGCCCTGGTGACCGGTGCGGCGAGCGGTATCGGACAGGCCTGCGCGCAGGCTCTCGCCGCCGCGGGCGCCCATGTGTACGTCGTGGACAAGGCAGCCGACGCGGCGGAAGAACTGGCGGAGCGGATCGGCGGAACGGCCTGGGTCGTCGATCTGTCCGTGCCCGAGGCGGTGGACTCCCTGCCGGACGACGCGGACCTGGTGGTCAATAATGCAGGGCTGCAGCATGTGGCCCCCGTGCACGAATTCCCGCCGGACCGCTTCGCCCTGATCCACCGCGTCATGGTGGAAGCACCGTTCCGCATCTTGCGCCGCACCCTGCCCGGCATGTACGAACGCGGCTGGGGGCGTGTCGTCAACATCTCCTCCGTCCACGGGCTGCGCGCCAGTCCGTACAAATCGGCCTACGTGTCGGCCAAGCACGCACTGGAGGGACTCAGCAAGGTGGTCGCCCTGGAAGCAGCACCGCACGGAGTGACCAGCAACTGCGTCAACCCCGGCTACGTACGCACGCCCCTGGTCGAGAACCAGATCGCGGCCCAGGCCCGTACCCATGGCATCACGGAGGAGGAGGTGGTGGGCAAGGTGATGCTGGAACGCAGTGCCATCAAGCGCCTGATCGAACCCGAGGACGTTGCCGGGGCGGTGCTCTGGCTGTGCGGGCCGGGTACCTCACACATCACCGGCACCTCCCTTTCCATGGACGGCGGCTGGACCGCCAACTGACCCTCCCGGCTCCCCGCCCCTCCCGACGAACGATGGCCGCCCATGTCTGCACCCACCCCCTCCGCCGCGCCCCACCTGCGCCTCCTCCTCGACCTGTTGGCCGAGGACGCCCCCGCCGAGGCGCTGGGAGCCGTGTCCTCCCAGGCGCGGGCGGCCGGTGTGCCCGCGGGCGAACTCGCCGAGGTGGAGGCGGCCACCGCCACCGCCCTGCGGATCAGGGGCGCCCTGCGCCAGCACCGGCGCCGCGAGCTCCAGCTCACCGCGCTCTTCGACACGGCGGGCGATCTGGCCGCCTCCCGGGATCTGGACGACGTGCTGAAGGCGATCGTCCGGCGGGCCAGAATGCTGCTCGGCACGGACACGGCGTATCTCACGCTCCCCGACGAGGAGGCGGGGGACACCTACATGCGGGTGACCGACGGGTCGGTGTCGGTCCTCTTCCAGCGGCTGCGGCTGGAACTCGGCGAAGGGCTCGGCGGCCTGGTCGCGCAGACCGCGAGCCCGTACGCCACCCCCGACTACCGCACCGACGACCGCTTCCGCCACACCCGCAACATCAACGCCGGGGTCCTCGACGAGGGGCTCGTCGCCATCCTGGGCGTGCCCCTGCTCCTGGGCTCCAGCCGCGGCGGTACGGGGAAGGTCATCGGCGTCCTCTTCGCCGCCGACCGGGCATCCCGCGTCTTCAGCCCCGACGAGGTCGCCCTGCTCTGCTCGCTCGCCGCGCACGCCGCGATCGCGATCGACACCGCCCGCGCCCTCGCCGACACCCGGTCCGCCCTCGCCGACCTCGCCGAGGCGAACGCCGAGCTGGCGGAGGCGAACGCGGCGGTACGCGCGCACTCGGCCGCCATGCAGCGGGCCGAGGAGGCACACGACCGGCTGACCGACCTGGTGCTGCGCGGCGGTGACGTCAAGGACGTCGCGGCGGCCGTCGCCGGGCTGCTGGACTCCCCGCTGACCATCCACGACCCGGGCGGGCGACCGCTGGCGGCCGTCCGGCCGGACGGTGCGGGTCTCGCCGCCGACTCCATGGACGCCGGATGGCTGGTCGAGACCGCCGAGGAGTCCCGCACCGGAGCGCGCGCAGTGCACCGCGACGGCCGGTGGATCTGCGCCGTGCTCGCCGGGCAGGAGCTCCTGGCCAGTCTGGTCCTGCACCAGCGCGGCCGGCTCGACGACTCGGACCGGCGGCTCTTCGAACGCGCCGCCGTGGTCACCGGCCTCCTCCTGCTGCTGCGGCGGACGGTCGCCGAGACCGAGAACCGGATCCGCGGCGAGCTGATCAGCGATCTGCTGACCGACGCGGACCGCGACCCCGCCGGACTGGCCGAACGCGGCCGACGCCTCGGCATCGACCTGGACCGCCCGCATCTGCTGCTCGTGGCCGAGGCGGGCGCCAGGGAGAAGCTCTGCGCCGCAGCCCTGCGCTATCTGTTCGGCGGGGACATCCGCGGCGTGAGTGCCGAACACGCGGGAACCGTGGTGCTGTTGATCGGCTGCGACGCGGACACGGACGCCGGACCCGATGCGGGGGACGCGGCGCGGGCGGCGGCCGCCCAGCTCGGCCAGCTGGTCCAGGCCCCCGTCACCGTGGCCGCCACCGGTCCGGCCCGGGGGCCGCGGCAGCTCGCCGCTGCGTACGCCGAGGCGGCACGCTGCCTGCGGGCCATGCGGGTCCTCGGCCGTACCGGAGAAGGCGCCTGTGTCGACGAACTCGGCTTCCTCGGCGTGGTGCTGGGCAACGCGCAGGACGTCGACGGCTTCGTCACAGCGACGCTGGGACCCCTGCTGCGGTACGACGCCCAGCGCGGCACCCACCTCGTACGCACGCTGAGCGCCTACTTCGGCTCCGGCGGCAGTCTCATCCGCGCCAAGGACGAACTCCACGTCCACGTCAACACGGTGGTTCAGCGGTTGGACCGGATCCAGGTGCTGCTCGGCCGCGACTGGAACGAGCCCGACCGGGCGCTGGAACTTCAACTGGCGCTGCGGCTGAACCTGTTGTCGGGTGGTCAGGAGCGGTAGCCGGCCATTCGGCCGGCTACCGCTTCTTCCTCAACCGCCGCACGGGCTCGGTATGTTCGAGAGCGCCACCAGTCGTGCGGCGATCTCCCGTGCGCCGGTTTCCCCGGTGAGCACGGTGTAGTGGTTGACGTCCGGCACCGCCACCGGCTCCAGCAGGGTGCCGGAGAGGTCGGCGGCCGCCAGCCGCTGCTCGTCGTACAGTCCCTGCGGCTCGTCCATCAGACCGCGCGCCGCCCACAGCAGCGTCGCCGGCGCCGGCAACTTCCGTACCGCCGACAGGACGTCGTCTTCGAAGAGGCCGATCCCGTCGGTGCGCACCGCCTCGATCCGGCACGTCGAGTGCATCGCCGGTTCGTCGCCCGTCAGATCGCGCTGGATGTACGCGTCCACCTCGGGCGACCAGGCGTCCCCGGCGAACGCGGGATGCGCCTGCCAGAACTCCCGGTAGGCGGCCCGGTCGGGGAACGTCATCGACAGCCGGTCCATGGCCGGGCCGATCACCGCCGTCATCAGCTCGTCCGGGGAGAGATGGGTGGGGGCGGGGAAGCCGATCCCGCCGTCGACGAGCAGCAGCGGACCGAACCGGTCCGGATGCCGTACGGCGGCCAGCGCCGCCACGAACGCGCCCATCGAGTGGCCGGCCAGCACCACCCGGTCCAGGCCGAGCGCCCCGGTGAGGGCCGCGATGTCATCGGCGTGCACCGCGATGCCGTACGGTCCGGGCAGCCCGGAGCTTCCGGCCCGGCCGCGCAGGTCCGGGGCGACCAGCGTGACCCGGCCGGCCAGCAGCCGCGCCACCGTGCCCCAGGAGAGTGAGTTGGCCGTGATGCCGTGCAGGGCGACGACCACCGGCGCGTCGGGCTCCCGGGCCGGCCAGCGCAGGGCGGCCAGCTCGCCCCCGGCCACCGGGACACGTATCTCCTCGTACGCGGTCATGAGCGCCGGTCCTCCTTCTGGGCGGGTACGCCCTCATCGGTCGCACGGAATACGGAACGTATCCGGGACGGCAGCCGTGCCAGCCCGCCCGGCAGGAGATGGACCACGGCCACGAACACCACACCGAGCAGGAACAGCGGCTGGGAGAGCGGTACCCGCAGTACCGCGGGAAGGTCGGCGACCGCACCCGATCCGGCGAGATCGCCGAGCCGGTGGTCGGCCCACGTGTAGAGGATGCCGCCGACCATCGGTCCCCAGCGGGTGCCCGAGCCGCCCAGCACCACCATCACCAGCAGCGACAGCGTGAAGTCCGACGTCGTCGTCTGCGGGGTGGAGCCGCCGGTGAGCAGCAGGTGGACGAGCCCGCCGAGCGCGGCCAGCGCACCGGCCAGGACGAACGCCGTCAGTTTGAACCCGTACGGCTTCAGCCCCAGCACCTCCACCCGGCGCTCGTTCTCCTTGATGCCCTCCCAGACCCGCCCCGTCGGGGAGCGGACCGCCCAGTGGACGACGGCCAGCGTGAGGACGAGATAGCCGAGCGCGACCCAGTACAGGTTCGCCGTGTGCTCGATGCCCACGAGCCCGGACGGCAGCAGCTCGGCGGGCGCGGCCCGGCCCTCCTCGCCGCCGGTGAAGCCGCCGGGGTTGCGGGAGACGAGGATCGAGCCCGCCTGGGCGAAGGCCAGCGTCACCATGGAGAAGCCGATGCCGGTGACGCGCAGGCTCACCGATCCCAGCACCAGTGCGAGCGCGATCCCGAAGCAGACGCCGACCGGTGCGGAGACGGCGAACGGCAGTCCGGCCTCCAGCATGATGGTGTTGGTGGCGTAGCTGCCCGCCGCGAAGTACAGGGCATGCCCGAAGGAGAGCAGCCCGGTCCGGCCGAGCAGCAGGTCGTAGCCGGTGGCCAGGGCTCCGAACAACAGGCAGGTGGCGAGGAGTTGCAGGCTGCCCGGACTGCCCAGCGGACCGTCGAGCAGTCCCGGCAACGGCAGGGCGCTGTACGGTGCGACGATCAGCAGCACCAGCACCACGGCCGGCCACCAGCGCAGCAGCCGCGCCGTGTTCGCGCGCACCGGTGCGTCGGACGGTGCCGCCGGTGTTCCGCTCGTGCGGTCGGGTGTCCCGGTCACGGTGCTCACGCGAGCCTCCCGGTCAGTCCGCGCGGCCGTACGAGCAGCAGCGCGGCGAGCAGGACGACGACGGCCAGGTCGCCGAGGCCCGCTGCGGTGTAGTAGTTGGCGAACTGCTGGACGAGGCCGATCACGACGGACGCCACGGCGGCGCCGGTCACCGAACCCATGCCCCCGGTGACGACCACGACGAACGCGAAGATCAGCAGCGAGGTGCCCTGCCGGGGGTCGACCGAGCCGAAGTACAGCCCGCCGAGCGCCCCGCCGAGCGCGGCGGCGCAGCCGCCGATCGCGAAGACGAGCGTGAACGCCTTGCGGACGTCGATGCCGAGCGCGGTCACCATCGCCCGGTCCTCGACCCCCGCCCGTACGACCAGTCCGTGCCGGGTCCGCCCGAGGAAGAGCCGCAGCGCGATCAGCACCACGACCGCCGCCGCGATCAGCACCAGCCGATTGACCGGGACCTCCGCGCCCAGCAGGGAGAACGTGCCGGACAGCGACTCGGGCCCGGGGAAGGTCCGGGCGTCCGAGCCCCAGATGCCCGACAGCAGCGCCGGGACGGCGAGCCCCACCCCGACCGTGGCGAGCACCTGCTCGCGCGGCCGGGTGTAGAGCGGGCGGACGACGGTCAGTTCCAGCAGCACAGCGGCGGCGGTGCCCACCGCCGTACCGAACAGGACCGCGAGGACGAAGCCCGCACCGCCGGGGCCCGCGCCCGGCAGATGGCCGGACGCCGCCCACCAGGTGCCGTACGCGCCGATGGAGAGCAGCGCCCCGTGCGCGAAGTTGAGCACGTCCATCAGACCGAAGATCAGCGAAAGCCCCGACGCGATCAGGAAGTAGAGCGCCCCCAGACCGAGTCCGGTCATGGTGAGCAGCACAAGGGTGGACATCAGGAATCATCCTCCGCGTTCCGGGAAGGCACGTGGGCGGCCGGACCGTGTCCCACGCCCAGCAGCCGGCGAGCCGCCTCGGCGTCGCCCAGCAGCTCACCGGCCGGTCCCTGATGGACGGTCCGGCCGTCGGCGAGCACCGTGCAGTGCGCGGCGAGGCGCCGCACGACGGCGAGGTTCTGCTCCACGAGCAGCACCGGCACCGCCTCGGCGGCTCGCTCCAGCACCTCGGCGACCTCGGTGACCACCTTGGGCGCCAGACCCTTGGTGGGTTCGTCCGCGATGATCAGCCGGTTTCCGTTGAGGAGAGTGCGTCCGATGGCGACCATCTGCTGCTGCCCGCCGGACAGCGTCTCGGCCAACTGGCGCTCCCGGCGCTTCAGTTCGGGGAAGAGCTCATGGACGAGGGGGTACGCCGGTGCGCCCGCCCCGCGCCGCTCGGCCAGCCGCAGGTTCTCCGCCACGGTCAGTCCGGCGAAGATGCCGCGGTCCTCGGGGGCGTAACCGATGCCCCGCCGCACCAGCGTGTGGGTGGGCAGCTCCACGGTCTCCTCACCGTCGAGCCGGACGCTTCCGGTGCGCGGGACGAGGCCCAGGACGCCGCGCACGGTCGTGGTCTTCCCGGCACCGTTGCGGCCGAGGAGCGCGGTCACCCCGTGGCGGGCGACATCGAGGTCCACGCCGTGCAGGATGTGCCGTCCGCCGATGAGAACCCGCAGGTCCCGTACGGCGAGCAGGGTCTCCGTCGTCACAGCCCCTCCCCGAGGTATGCCTGCTGCACGGTCGGGTCGGCGGTCACGGCCTCGGGGGTGTCCAGCGCCAGCAGCCGGCCGTGGTGCATCACGGCCAGCCGGTCGGCCAGCCCCAGCAGTACGTCCATGTGGTGCTCGACCATGAGGACGGTGCGGCCCTCGTCCCGGTGCAGGGTGCGGATCAGTTCGGTGAGCGCGGGGACCTCCTCCGCGCTCACCCCGGCCATCGGTTCGTCGAGCAGCATCAGCCGCGGCTCGCCCACGAGCAGCACCGCCAGTTCCAGCTTCCGCTTCTCGCCGTGCGACAGCTCGGACGCCAGCGCCCGTGCGCGGTGGCCGAGTCCGGTGCGCTCCAGCACGCCGCGCACCTCGTCGGTGTACGGGGAAGCGCGGCGCCACACGCGGTACGAGCCGCCCCCGGCGGCCTGGGCGGCCAGCCGGACGTGGTCGGCCACGCTCATCCCCGGCCACAGACTGGACGTCTGGAACGTCCGGCCGATCCCGCGCCGGGCCCGGACGTGCGCGGGACGGCCGGTCAGGTCCGTACCGTCCAGCGCGAGGGTGCCCGAGGTGGCTGTCGTCAGCCCGCTGATCAGATTGAACAGCGAGGTCTTGCCGGCCCCGTTGGGGCCGATGAAGGCCAGGAACTCGCCCTCGCGGACATCCAGGGTGATGTCCTCGACGATGGTCGCCCCACCGACGCCCCAGCCCAGTCCGGCCAGTCGAAGCACGGGGGCGGCGGAGTGCGCCGCGCTCCCGTGATCCGTCGTGATGTCAGGTGCTGCCACCGGTCAGCCCGCCGAGGGCTTCGCGGGCGGCGCCACCTTGTCCATCGGCTCGGTGGTCACCAGCTCCGGCTTCGCGGTGGCGCCCTTCCCGGTCAGTTTCGCCACGAACATCGGCTGCAGCAGCGCGTGGTCCTCGGCGCGGATCTGCTCCTTGCCCTTCACCCCGTCGAAGCTCCAGCCCTCCAGGGCCTTCGCCATGGCGGCGGGATCGGTGGCGCTGCCCTCCTCCACGGCGTGCACGATCATCTGGGCCGCGGTGAAGCCGTCGGGGGTGAACAGATCAGGGGTGCCGCCCGCCTTGGCCACCGCGTCCAGCATGGCCTTCTCCACGGCGTTGCCGCCGCCCGCACCGGGGAAGTAGTGCGCCAGGAACGAGACCTTGGAACCCGCCGCGCCGAAGACCGGGTACGAGGCGGTCCCGGCCAGCCCGGTGACCACCTTGGAGGCGCTCGGCACCCCCTGCTGGTCCAGGGCGGTCCACAGCGCGGGGGCGGTGGAGCCGGCCCAGGCGACGAAGACCAGATCGGGACCGGCGGCCTTCACCTGCCGGGCGAACGGGGTCAGGTCCGTGGCGCTCGGCGGGGCCAGCACGGAACCCACCTTCGCGCCCTGGCCGCCGAGCACGGCCTTCACCGCGGCGACGTTGGCCTGGCCGAACGTGGAGTCCTGGGCCAGCACGGTGACCTTCTTGCCCTTGGCCCCGCCGAGCATCGTCCCGGCGGTGAGGATGTCCTGGTAGGACTGCCGGCCGGAGCGGAACGTGTAGGCGTTGATCCCGGTCACGGCGTCGGTGGCCGCGGGCCCGCTGACGTACAGCACTTTGTTCTGCGCGGCGAGCGGCGCCATCTGCAGGGCGACACCGGAGTCCGTGGTCCCGGCCAGTACCTTGTAGCCCTTGCCGATCAGGTTCTTCGCCGCGGCGACCGCCTTGCCGGGGTCGCCCGCGTCGTCCTGCTCGGTGACCTCGATGCGGCGCCCGGCCACTTTGCCGGTGCCCTTCGTCGCGTAGTCCAGACCCGCCATGAAGCCGTCGCGGTACTGCTTCCCGTAGGCCGCGAGCAGCCCGGTCCGGGAGTAGACCAGCCCCACGTCGATGGTCTGGTCCTTCGCGCCCTTGCCGGACGCGGTGTCGGCCTCGCCCGCCTTGCCGGCGGCGGTGCAGCCGGTCAGCAGGACGCCGGCGGCGGCCAGCGTGGCGAGTGCGGAGAGAGATCTGCGGTGGGCGGTGCCTGTGGCTCTGCGACGCATGGTGACCGGCTCCTCGGCGGGATTCCTGTGATGTCGCCGAACCGTATGAACCCCGCGCCGCAGTCGACATGGTGCAGGGGCCCCCACCTGACGCGGTGCACATGTGGGGGTCGCACATGGGCCCGAGCCGGGGGCAGGGTGGCGCGGCCCGGTAGGACCGCGCCCCGTCACCGCCGCGCCATCCGCCGGGCGGATGGCCGTCGGCGATGTCAGACGCCGCTGACCGCCTGGATCGTGGCCGCGAGGAACCCGAGGCAGGCGAAGGCGCAGCCGATGATCCCCATCACCATTCCGGCGGTCGCCTGGCCGCGGGCGCCGCCCTCGCCACGGTCCGCCATGCGGCGGGCCGAGATGCCCAGGCACAGGGCGATGATCGGCGCCACGATCGGGACGAGCAGCAGTCCGACGATGCCGAGCACCATCGAGGCAGTCGCCTTGCCGGTGGGCAGCGCGGCGCCCATGGGGTACCCGTAGCCGTAAGGGGCCTGGGCGCCGACGCCGTACCCCGGCGCCGTCCCGGGGTGGACGCCCACGTTCTGCCCGTCCGCCGTGCCGCCTGCCGTGCCTGACTCGTCAGCCATGTCTTCCTCTCCATCGGTGCTGGTCAGGTTCATGCTAGGAGAGATTCGAGGGCGCCCGGCACAGAGATGTGAGGGGTGTGTGGTCGACAGGTGAGGCCTCGGGGCAGGTCCGCCAGGAGCGGTCCGCGGCTGATGACGGACCGGCCCTCAGGGGGCGTCCGGAGCCGTCACGTCGATCAGCCGGCACACCGTCTCGATGTCTATCTTCACCTGCGCGATCGACGCCCGCCCCGACAGCCAGGTGATCAGCGCCGAGTGCCAGGTGTGCTCGATGACCCGGACCGCGGACAACTGCTCCGGCGTCGGGTGCTGGAGTCCCATCGAGTCCAGGATGATTGCGGTCGTGATCCGCGAGACGGTGTCCACCTCGGGACTGACGCTGCGGTCCGCGAAGGTCAGCGCACGCACCATCGCATCCGCCAGATGCGGTTCGCGCTGCATGGCGCGGAACGCCCGCATCAGGGTGTCGGCGACGCGCGCCGCCGCGTCGTCCCCGGCCGGGGGGCGCTTGCGCAGCGTCCCGTGCATGTGCTGGAGCTGGTCCTGCATGGTGGCGACCAGGAGGTGGATCTTGGAGGGGAAGTATCGGTACAGCGTGCCCAGGGCGACCCCGGCGGCCTCCGCCACCTCGCGCATCTGCACCGCCTCGAAACCGCCCCTGCTGGCGAGCTGGGCGCTGGCGTGCAGAATGCGACGACGGCGGGCCTCCTGCCGTTCCGTCAGGGGCGGCGATGCCGGCTTGGCTTCCGCTGTCATGTGTCCCCATCCATGGCTTCTGTCCGCAACCGAGGGAGGCGTCTGGGCCCCGGCGGCGCACAGCATGCCAGGGTGCCCGGTGGTGGCGCGAATCACCTGATCCGGCCGTTGCGCCGACGCTACCTGCCGGTAGATTCGTAGCTCATTGAACGATCCAGTCTGAAACTTGTTCTAGATTAGCGCGAGCGGTTACGCTCCGGCGAACACGCAGTGAGAAGGGGGCCGAGTGTGACCGCTGAGGCCATAGAAGCGGGCCCCCGCACGGGCGGCCACGCGTCGGGCAGCACCGACGGGCGACCCCTGCGCATCGCACTTCTCACCTACAAGGGCAACCCGTTCTGCGGTGGTCAGGGTGTGTACGTACGCCACCTCGGCCGCGAGCTCGCCCGCCTCGGTCACAGCGTCGAGGTGATCGGCGCCCAGCCCTATCCCGTACTCGACGAGGGCGTCCCGCTCACCGAGTTGCCGAGCCTGGATCTCTACCGCCAGCCCGACCCGTTCCGCACGCCCGGGCGCGGCGAGTACCGGGACTGGATCGACGCCGCCGAGGTCGCCACCATGTGGACCGGCGGTTTCCCGGAACCGCTCACCTTCAGCCTCCGTGCCCGCCGCCATCTCGCCGCGCGCCGAGGCGAGTTCGACGTCATCCACGACAACCAGACCCTCGGGTACGGGCTGTTGGCGGATCTCGGCGCCCCGCTCGTCACCACCATCCACCACCCCATAACCGTCGACCGGCAGTTGGAACTGGACGCCGCCGACAGCCGTCGCCGCCGCGCCTCCGTGCGCCGCTGGTACGCCTTCACCCGCATGCAGAAGCGGGTCGCGCGCCGGCTGCCGTCGGTCCTCACCGTCTCCGGCTCCTCCAAGCAGGAGATCGTCGACCACCTCGGGGTGCGACAGGACCGGATCCATGTCGTGCACATCGGTGCGGACACCGACCTGTGGTCGCCCGACCCGAAGATCGCCGAGGTGCCGGGCCGGATCGTCACCACCTCCAGTGCCGACGTCCCGCTGAAGGGCCTCGTCCACCTCGTCGAAGCGCTCGCCAAGCTCCGTACCGAGAACCCGGAGGCGCACCTCGTGGTCGTCGGCAAGCGGGCCGAGGACGGACCGGTCGCGCAGGCCATCGAGCGCTACGGACTCCAGGACGCCGTCGAGTTCGTCAAGGGCATCAGCGACGCCGAACTCGTCGACCTGGTGCGGAGCGCCGAGATCGCCTGTGTCCCGTCGTTGTACGAGGGGTTCTCACTGCCCGCCGCCGAGGCCATGGCCACCGGTACCCCGCTGGTCGCCACCACCGGCGGGGCGATCCCCGAGGTGGCCGGCCCGGACGGCGAGACCTGCCTGGCCGTGCCGCCCGCCGACGCCGGGGCGCTGGCCGCCGCACTCGCACGGCTGCTGGGCGACCCGGAACTGCGGGCCCGGCTCGGCGCCGCAGGCCGCGAACGGGTGCTGTCCCGGTTCACCTGGAAGCAGGCGGCCATCGGCACCGCGGAGCTCTACCGGCAGGCGATCGCCGCCCGCGCAGCCACCACGCACTCCGGCGGCCGTCGGTGACCCCGACGCCCGTCCCCGCCGTCCCTGCTCCCTGACCCCCCTCGACCCCCGACCGCGAAAGCAGGCATTCGTGCTGACCGTGGACTTCACCCGCTTCCCGCTCGCCGCAGGCGACCGAGTGCTCGATCTGGGTTGCGGCGCCGGACGCCACGCCTTCGAGTGCTACCGGCGCGGCGCCCAGGTGGTGGCACTCGACCAGAACGGCGAGGAGATCCGCGAGGTCGCGAAGTGGTTCGCGGCGATGAAGGAGGCCGGCGAGGCCCCCGAGGGTGCCACCGCCACCGCGATGGAGGGCGACGCGCTCAACCTGCCGTTCCCCGACGAGTCCTTCGACGTCGTCATCATCTCCGAGGTGATGGAGCACATTCCCGACGACAAGGGCGTGCTCGCCGAGATGGTCCGGGTCCTCAAGCCCGGCGGCCGGATCGCCATCACCGTGCCGCGGTACGGCCCCGAGAAGATCTGCTGGACGCTCTCCGACGCGTACCACGAGGTCGAGGGCGGCCACATCCGCATCTACAAGGCCGACGAACTGCTGGGCAAGATCCGCGGCGCCGGTCTCAAGCCGTACGGCACCCACCACGCCCACGCCCTGCACTCGCCGTACTGGTGGCTGAAGTGCGCGTTCGGAGTCGGCCGCGACGGCAAGGACGCAGCGCTCCCGGTCCGCGCGTACCACAAGCTGCTGGTCTGGGACATCATGAAGAAGCCGGCCGTCACCCGGGTCGCCGAACAACTGCTCAACCCGGTCGTCGGCAAGAGCTTCGTCGCCTACGCCACCAAGCCGCACCTGCCCAGGGCCGCCGCCGCGGACGACCTTTCGAAGGCCGAGGCGTGACCACTCCCGAGCAGACCGAACACCTCGTGCTGCCCGGAGTGCTCACCGCCGAGCAGGCCACCGAGACCGTCGGGGCTCTGCTCGCCGTGCAGTGCGAGGACGGCGCGCTGCCCTGGTTCCGCGGTCACCACCTGGACCCGTGGGACCACACCGAGGCCGCCATGGCCCTCGATGCCGCGGGTGAGCACGCCGCGGCGGAACGCGCCTACGACTGGCTGGCCCGGCACCAGAACAAGGACGGCTCCTGGTACGCCGCCTACCACGACGGCGACCCGGACCGGCCGACCGACCGGGGCCTGGAGTCCAACTTCTGCGCGTACGTGGCGGTCGGCGTCTGGCACCACTACCTCGCCACCGGCGACGACGCGTTCATCGACCGGATGTGGCCGACCGTCTACGCGGCCGTCGAATTCGTCCTGCGGCTCCAGCAGCCCGGCGGCCAGATCGGCTGGAAGCGCGAACCCGACGGAACCCCGGTCGACGACGCCCTGCTGACCGGCTGCTCCTCCATCCACCAGGCGCTGCGCTGTGCGCTCGCCATCGCCGAGCAGCGCGAAGAGCCGCAGCCCGACTGGGAGTTGGCGACCGGTGCGCTCGCGCACGCGATCCGCAACCACCCCGAGCGCTTCCTCGACAAGAGCCACTACTCGATGGACTGGTACTACCCGGTCCTCGGTGGCGCGCTCACCGGAACGGCCGCCAAGGAACGGATAGAGGAAGCCTGGGACCGATTCGTCGTCCCCGGCCTCGGGGTCCGCTGTGTGGTGCCCAACCCCTGGGTGACCGGCGGCGAGAGCTGCGAACTCGCCCTGGCACTCTGGGTGATGGGCGAGTCCGACCGGGCGTTGGAGATCCT
The DNA here is from genome assembly GCF_042802415.1 of Streptomyces sp. NPDC057486. Lineage (NCBI taxonomy): Bacteria > Bacillati > Actinomycetota > Actinomycetes > Kitasatosporales > Streptomycetaceae > Streptomyces > Streptomyces sp. NPDC057486. The sequence continues at coordinate 135,899 of NZ_JBHVEE010000002.1, forward strand.
CCAGTCCATCCAGCACCTGCGCGCCGAGGGCGGCATGTACTGGACCGGCTACGTCTTCGAGGGCAACCGGGCGTTCTGGCCGGAGGAGCACACCACCTGGACCGCCGGCTCGCTGCTGCTCGCGGTGGCTGCCCTGGGGGGCGACGAGGCGACCACTGCGGTCTTCAGCGGCGAACGGCTGCCGAAGGGGCTGGAACCGGACTGCTGCGGCGAGGCTTCGCGCACCTGATGGTCTGCTCGGACCACTGAGCGCGTCCTCGCCGGCAGGTCAGTGGCGGCGGATGCGGCTCGCCACCGCATGTCCGACGAAGAGGTAGACGGCGGCGGCGAGGCCGTATCCGGCGACGACCCGTGCCCACGCCTCGTCGAACGTGAACAGGTCGTACGACCAGCCGGCCAGCCAGCGGGCCGCGCCCCTGACGAAGTCCACCAGGTCGTTGGCCCGGTTCGCGTCCAGGAGGTACATCAGGATCCACAGGCCGATGATGGCGGCCATGACATCGGCCACGACGGCTATGACACGTGCGGCGGTGCTGCTTCTCGTGCCTTTTCCAGGAGACATGAGCACCGGGTTGCCGCTTTTCCCGGCCCGAAACCCGGACGGCGCCCCCTGGGTGGCGCGGCACCCGGGCCGGGATGAGCCTGGCCGGGAGAGCCGGACCGCGTCACTCACCGCAGAACTCACCGTGTGCCCGTCCAGGGAGGCCCGCTGTGCCCCGTTCCGTACCGCTCCGCCGTCTGTTCGTGGCGTTGCTGCTGTCCTGCACCGTGCTGGTGGGCGCCACCGCGTGCGGCAACGACTCCGGCAGCAGTTCGAGCTCCTCCCCGGCCCCGAGCGGTACGGCCTCGGCGGAGAAGCAGAAGCTCGCGAAGACGCGGTTCGTCGCCAACGCGGGGCTCGCGGCGGGAGCCACGTATCAGTGGATCGTCAAGCCGTACCGTGCGGGCAAGTTCAAGAAGGGCGCCGACGGGCGGAAGACCGCACTGGTCAAGGCGGGGCTCGCGGGCGGGTTCGTGTACAACCGGCTCAAGGCGGCGGCGGACAACGCCAAGGGCGACCCGCTGCTGTCGAAGGCGGTCGCGCCGCTGACGGCGGGCATCGCATCGCTCAAGGGGCTCGGGACCAAGCTCCGCACGGGCGAGGCGGGCGCGGGGGATGTCAGTGCCTTCGAGAACGTCATCAACGGCATCAAGGACGCGGGCAACAGCGCGGGCGCCGAGGTGAAGGACAAGGTGCCGTCCACGTCCCAGCTCGGCGGATAACCGGATGTGGGCTGCGAGGCGGCCGCATTAGGGTGCCGCCATGACGCTTCTGGCACATGATCGCTACTGCGACGAAATCGTCCGGCAGACCGACGAGTTGAGGGCGACGCTCAAGGGCGCGGATCTCGCCGGGCACGTCCCGACCTGCCCCGACTGGACGCTGCGCGATCTCGCCGTGCACGTCGGCGGCGCCCACCGCTGGGCCGGCGAGATCGTCCGTACCCGGGCGACCGGGCAAGTCCCGGACGAACAGGTGCCGGAGTTCACGCCGGACGGCGACGACCCGGCCGTGCTGGACGCCTGGCTGGCCGACGGGGCGGCGAAGACGGCTGACGTGCTGCGCGACGCAGGTCGTGACCGGCAGGTCTGGAGCTGGTCGTGGGACAGGAGCGCCGGGTTCTGGGCGCGGCGCATGGCGCACGAGACGGTCGTCCACCGCGCCGACGCGGTGCTCGCCGTGCGGGCCGACTACGCGGTGGCGCCCGAGCTGGCGGCCGACACGATGGACGAGTGGCTGGAGATCGTCGCCTTCGCCCAGTCCCAGGGGGACCCGGAGGCCGCGGAGCTCCGGGGGACCGGCCGGTCCCTCCACTTCCATGCCACGGACGTGCCCGGGGCGGAGTGGCTGATCGAGTTCGGCGAGGACGGGTTCACCTGGCGGCGGTCGCACGAGAAGGCGACCGTCGCGGTGCGCGCGCCGCTGACGGACCTGATGCTGCTGCTCAACCGACGGCTGGACGTGGACAGCGGGCGGGCCGAGGTGCTCGGGAACCGGGAGTTGCTGGACTTCTGGCTGGAGCGGGCGACGTTCCGCTGAGGCGGGCGCTCAGGCGCTGTTGAGGTCTGCCAGTACGCGCAGGGTGTGCGGGTCCGGTGCCGTGACCAGCAGGTCGGTCACCGGGCCCTTCCGCCACAACTCCAGCCGTTCCGCGATCCGTTCACGCGGGCCGACGAGCGAGATCTCATCGGCGAACGCGTCCGGCACGGCCAGCACCGCCTCCTCCTTGCGGCCTTGCAGGAACAGCTGCTGGATCCGCCGCGCCTCCTCCTCGAAGCCCATTCGTGCCATCAGATCGGCGTGGAAGTTACGGGCGACGTGTCCCATCCCGCCGATGTAGAAGCCGAGCATCGCCTTCACCGGCAGCAGGCCTTCCGCGACATCGTCACAGACGTGCGCGCGGGCCATCGGCGCGATCATGAAGTCGTCGGGGAGCCCGGTCAGCGACGCCTCGTACACATCGGTCCGCAGCGGCGACCAGTACAACGGCAGCCAGCCGTCCGCGATCCGGGTCGTCTGCGCGATGTTCTTCGGACCTTCGGCGCCCAGCAGTACGGGCATTCCGGCCCGCAGTGGATGGGTGATCGGCTTCAGCGGTTTGCCGAGCCCGGTCGCGTCCGGACCGGTGTACGGGTGGGAGTGGAATCGCCCGTCCAGCTCAACAGGGGCCTCGCGCCTCAGTACTTGCCGGATGACCTCGACGTACTCGCGGGTGGCGGTCAGCGGGCTCCTCGGGAACGGGCGCCCGTACCAGCCCTCCACCACCTGGGGCCCTGACAGCCCGAGCCCGAGCATCATGCGGCCGCCGGAGAGGTGGTCGAGGGTCAGTGCGTGCATGGCCGTCGCGGGCGGGGTGCGCGCCGCCATCTGCGCGATGCCGGTGCCCAGCCGGATGCGGGAGGTGTGCGCAGCGATCCAGGTCAGCGGGGTGAAGGCGTCGGAGCCCCAGGCCTCCGCCGTCCACACCGAGTCGTAGCCCAGCCGTTCCGCCTCGCGGGCGAGGTCCAGGTGGGCGGGGTTCGGGCCGCGGCCCCAGTAGCCGAGAGCGAGTCCGAGCCGCATACCGGTCCCTCCAGCAATACATAACTGACGACACATCAGATCGCCCTGTACGGACGGAGAGTACGGCAGCGGCCCCCCGCCCGGAAGAGGCGAGGGGCCGCGGAGCGGGAGTGCTGTCAGCCGCGCTGGATGCCCGTGGTGTCCTGCAGAACGCCACGACGGCCGTCCTGGGTCTGGGCGATGAGGCCCGGACCGCGCTGCTCGACCGCGAGGTACCAGGTGCCCGGCGCCAGTTCGGCGATAGGGCTCGGCGAACCGTCCTCCCCGTACAGCGGACGGGCCACCGGAACGGCGAACCAGAACGGCGCGAAGTCACCGGCCGGCGCGGCGCCGCCCTGCGGGGCCTGCTGCGCCTGGGCGGGGTCGGCCTGACCGGGCTGCGGCTGGGCACCGTACGGCTGGGGCTGACCCGGCTGCGCACCGTACGGCTGCTGCTGGGCACCCGGGTAGCCGTACCCCTGGCCGGGCTGCGGCTGGCCGCCGTACGGCGCCTGCACGGGCTGCGGACGCGGGGCACCCATCAGGGGCGCCTTCAGCGCGGGGACCAGCGGGGTGGCGACCGCGCCGCCGGCCAGCGCGAGCGAGGCGATCAGGCCGAGGATGAGACCGGCACCGGCGTCGACCTGGCCGAGGTCGATGATCGTCCAGAAGATGTTCCACGCGGTGAAGACCGTGGCCGCGACGCCGAACTGGGCGAGGTCCAGGCCGACGACCTTGCGGGGCTGGGGCTGCGAACGGGAGAGCACGATCAGTGCCGCACCGATCACCCCGACCAGGTAGACGCCGATCGCATTGCCCAGCGAGTCCCAGGCGTTCGGCGCGTCGACGCTGAGGCCGCTGTAGGAGAAGAAATCGAGGAAAGAGGCGATGAACAGCACCACCGCTGCTCCGATCACCACGCCATCGCCTCTAGTGAGCGAGCGGATATTCACGTGAAGGTCCTTAGTCGGTCGTCTCGTCGGGGCGGTCGTCGCTACCGCCGGTACGGCGGGCACGGCACGAAGCTCGGGGGCGGCTCCCCATCGTACGGATGAATCTATCGTCTGCCAGGGCAGGTTGTGCCCTGGCCCGGACCTTGGGCGGTCATCCCCCTGAATAACCCTGCATAACCACCGCACAACCACCGCATAATCAGGCGTGCTTACCCGCGCAGGTAGGAACTGATGCCGTTCGCAATGCCCTGTGCGGCCTTCTGGCGCCAGCCCGCGCTGGTGAGCAGGGCGGCGTCCTTCGGATCACGCATATTGCCGCACTCGATGAACACCTTGGGCACCGTGGACAAATTGAGTCCGCCCAGATCCTTACGGGTGTCCAACCCCGTATTCCCGCCCACGTAATTGGAAGGCACACTTCCGGTAGCCCGGACGAAGAGGCCGGCGATCCGGGTGCCGAGTTCGCGCGACGGTTCGACGATTTTCGAGGTGTCCGCGGCCCCGCCGCGCACGAGTGCGGGAAGGATCACATGGAAGCCGCGGTTGCCGACCGCGGAACCGTCCGCGTGCACCGACACGACCGCATCGGCCCCGGCGCGGTTGCCGATCCGGGCCCGCTCGTCGACACACGGCCCGTACGGGCGGTCGTTGTCGTACGTGAGGACCACCTCGGCGCCCTGCGCCTGCAGCAGTGCCCGCAGCCGGTGCGCCACATCCAGGGTGAACTCGGCCTCGGCGTAACCCGAGTCGGTGGACGTACCGGTGGTGTCGCACTCCTTGTGCGCGGTGCCGATGTCCACCTGGCGGCCGATCTCGCGGGTGTGCTCGTGGTTGCGCGGGTTGTGCCCGGGGTCGATCACGACCGTCTTCCCCGACAGCGGCCCGGACACCGTGCGGTTCGCTGACTTCGACGGGGAGGGCGGCACCGAGGACGTCCTCGCCGCCGGACCGCCCTTCGCGGGCGAAGGCGACAGGGACGGCGGGGACGACGTGCCACCACCGCCCTCGCGCGGCTGCGCCGCTCCACCGCCGCCGCCACCCCCGCAGCCCGCGATCAGGCACACGCAGCCCAGCGCGGCGGCGGCGAGCAGGGTCCGGCGGCGCCGCGCGGGGCGCGGGGTGGAAGAAAAGCTGGTGTCGTACGGCACGTCGCGATGCTATCCGGCGGCTCAGATCCCCGTTCCGGTACGGCGCAGGACGCGCAGCGAGTCCGTGACCGACACCTCGGTGAACGCCCCGGACTCCAGAGCCCGCAGATACACCCGGTACGGCGCCTGACCACCGTGCGCGGGGTCGGGGAACACGTCGTGGATCACGAGCAGCCCGCCCTCGGCGACATGCGGCGCCCAGCCCTCGTAGTCGCCGTTCGCATGCTCGTCGGTGTGCCCGCCGTCGATGAAGACGAAGCCGAGCTGCCCGCCCCAGACGGCCGCGACCTGCGGGGACCGCCCTACGAGCGCCACGACGTGGTCTTCGAGGCCCGCCGCGTGCAGCGTGCGGCGGAAGGTCGGCAGCGTGTCCATCCGGCCGACCTCCGGGTCCACGACGGTCGGGTCGTGGTACTCCCAGCCGGGCTGCTGCTCCTCGCTGCCCCGGTGATGGTCGACAGTGAGTGCGGTCACACCAGCCGCCCGGGCGACGTCGGCGAGCAGGATCGTGGACCGCCCGCAGTACGTCCCGACCTCCAGCAGCGGCAGACCGAGCGCGGCGGCGTCGGTGGCGGCCGCGTGGAGGGCGAGCCCCTCGACCACCGGCATGAAGCCCTTGGCCGCCTGGAAGGCGGCGAGAATCTCCGGCTCGGGCTCGGCGGCCACGGGGTTCCTCCTGGTCGTACGGGAATGAAACGGCGCCTCATCGTGCCGTACGGGCCGGTCGGCGCTGTCGGCGGGGTGGCCTCCGCCGGCAGGGCCGACACCTGGTGCGGCCGCAGGAGCGGTGGGCCCGTCGGCCCACCGCTCCAGGGGGTGTCCCGGCGCGTCAGCGGGTGAACGTCAGCGTCGTGGCCGGGGAGGCGTTGCCGTACGCGTCCACCGCCACGACCCGCGCCTCGTACGCGTGGCCGGCCACCGCGCCCGGGACCGGGATGTCCAGGGTGTTCGGGCGCGGCATGATGTAGAAGTCGGAGAGGACCTTGGACGAGACGGCCTTGGTGCCGGTCGTCGTGTCGGTGATGTCGACCTCGTAGTGGTGGACCATCTGGTCGTCCTTGGCCTGCGCGATCCGCACGGCCGTGGCACCCTCGGGGCCGCGTACCGCCGTCAGCGGCTCGTCGGTGGTGAACTCCGGTGCCACCTTGTTCCGTTCGGCGGCCGTGTACCGGAAGTTGTCCTTGATCTGCTGGTTCGTCGAGCCCTTCAGACGTACCGTCCAGCCCGGACCGCTCAGCGTGCCCGCGCTGGCGTACGGCGGCTGCCAGCTCGCCGACCACTGTCCTCCGGCGTAGATGTCGTGCTGGTCCGCGGCCATGTTGATGCGGTCGATCTCCGTACGGTCCTTGTAGACCTCGACGAAGAGCGCCTGGGCGGTAGGCGACTCGAAGCGGTTGGCGAGGCCCGTCTCGGTGACCATCTGGTAGCCGTGGTCGATCTCGACGTACGACATCGAACCGTCGTTGACCGACGTGAAGTCGCGCTGGTGGATCGACCGGTCGTCGTTGATGTTGAGGTGCGAGTGGCCGCTGAAGAGGATCGCCTGCGGGAAGGCGCTCAGGTCCTCGGCCAGCCGCGGGTTGGACGCCTGCTGGCCGTCCATCGCCGTTCCCGTGGTGGGGCGGTGGCCCTGGACGAGGATCGGCCGGTCGGCGTTGGCCGGGTCCGCGGTGAGCTCGGCCAGGCGGGTCTTCAGCCAGGTGCGCTGCGCGGTGTCGTTGTTGTAGGTCTCCGTGTTCACCGTGAAGAGGTGCACACCCTTGACGTCGGACTCGTAGTAGCCGCCGCCGGAGTCCGGGAACCACGCCTTCGGGTAGCCGGCCCGTATCGCGGCGAGGCTCGCGTCGTGGTTGCCGTTGGAGATCAGCAGCTGGGTGTTGTCCATGCCCTTGCGCTTGAGGTTCGCCTGGAAGATCTCCGAGACGATCCTGTGGTCCGGGCCCTTGCCGTCGCCGTTGTCGTTGATCATGTCGCCGTTGGACAGGATCGCGTCCGGGTTCGGGAAGATCGAACCGATGGTGTCGAAGAAGCTCTCGTACTTCTTGTCGTTGTGCGCGTGGTCCCCGACGTGGACGTCCGACATGACGACGAACGTGGCGAGCGGCTTCTCCTGCGTCTTGATCAGGTAGCCGTACGAGACGGCCGGGCTCGCCTGACTGCCGTGGAAGGCGACGGCCGTGACGTTGGTGTCCTCGGTGATCCGCAGCGGGCGGCCGGGGGAGTAGACGCTGCTTTCGCGGGTCGGGGTCGAGCCGTCCAGCGTGTAGCGGACGGTGGTTCCGCGCTCGGCGCTGAACTTCAGTGTCACCGCGTGCTCGTACCGCCCACCGGGCGCACTCACGCCGGGTGCCGCGGGCGGGTGGGAGGCGTCGGGCTCGGCGTGGGCAGCGGTCGGTGCGGCGAGCGCTGCGGACGCGGCAACGATCACAAGAGGGGTGATTCTCACGGGGGTTCCTTGTCTCTGGCGCGGTCACCATAACGAGTCGGTAACCGGTCTGAACCAAGGACGCTAGGTGGTCACAGGGAGGAGGAGGGGCGCCGCGGCTGTCCGTTCCGTGAAGCGGTCGTGAACGTCCGTGTACGGCTCGCACAGGGGCTGCGCGCCATGCCGTACGCCCCCGCCGGAACAGGTCCGGCGGGGGCGTACGAGGGGTGGGCCCGGGTCGGGGCGGCCCCCGGCGGAGCTGCTGGATCGGCTCAGCAGCTCTGCCAGAGTCGGGTCATGACACGCACCCCGAACCGCAGCCCCTCCAGCGGGACGCGCTCGTCCACGCCGTGGAAGAGCCGGCCGTAGTCCAGGTCGTGCGGCACCTTCAGGCCCTTGAAGCCGAAGCAGCGGATGCCGAGGTGGGTGAAGGCCTTGGCGTCGGTGCCGCCGGGGTTGCAGTACGGGACCGGGTGTCCGTCCGGGTCCTCGGCGCGTACGGCCTCGCACATCGCGTCGACGAGCGGGCCGTCGAACGTCGTCTCCATCGCGATGTCGTGGTTGACCCACTCGCGGCTGACCGACGGCAGGAGCAACTGGTCGATGGTGTCGATGAGTTCCTGCTCGTGTCCGGGGAGGAACCGGCCGTCGACGCGGGCCGTGGCCTTCCCCGGGATGACGTTCGTCTGGTAGCCGGCGCTGAACATGGTCGGGTTCGCCGAGTTGCGCAGGACGACCTGCATGAAGTCGGAGACCGGGCCCAGCTTCGCCAGGCTGCCCTCGATGTCGTCCTCGTCGAAGTCGACCCCCTGGAGGCGGGCGGCCTCTTCGAGCAGCGCGCGGACCGGCTCGATCAGGCGGATCGGGAACGTGTGGCGGCCGATCCGGGTCAACGACTCGGCGAGGTCGGTGACCGCGTTCTCGTCGTTGGGGGACGAACCGTGGCCGGCCCGTCCGGTGGCGGTGAGCTCCATCCAGGCCATGCCGCGCTGGGCGTTCTCGATCGGGTAGAGGCGCCGGGTGTCGTCGATGGCGAAGGAGAAACCGCCGCCCTCGCCGATCGCCTCGGTCACCCCGGAGAACAGTTCCGGACGGTGCTCGACCAGCCAGTGCGCGCCGAACCTGCCGCCCGCCTCCTCATCGGCGAGGAAGGCGAGGACCAGGTCGCGGGAGGGCTTCGTGCCCGTGCGGGCGAAGTGCCGGGCGGTGGCGATCATGACCGCCACCGTGTCCTTCATGTCGATCGCGCCGCGGCCCCAGAGGTAGCCGTCGCGGATCTCGCCGGAGAACGGCGGCACCTGCCACTCGGACGCGTCGGCCGGGACCACGTCGAGGTGACCGTGGACCAGCAGGGCGCCGCGCTCGGGGTCGCGGCCGGCGATGCGGGCGACGACGTTGGCCCGGCCCGGGGCGGATTCGACCAGTTCGGAGTCGATGCCCACCTCGGCGAGACGGCCCACCACCCAGTCGGCGCTCGCGCGTTCGTTGCTGGTGGGGTTGGAGGTGTCGAACCGGATCAGTTCGGCGCAGAGGTCGATGACCTCGGCCTGAGCCCGGTCGGACGCCGGGACGAGGGGGGCGGCGGGGTCGGGGGTGGTCATGCTGCTCCCACGGAGGTTGTTGCGCGGGCGGCGGGGACGGCGCTGTCCTCGTCGCCCAGGGTGGAGGTGCCGTACGGCTTGACCCAGCCCAGCAGGCCGAGCACCGCGTACAGCACGAAGGCCGTGCCCAGCGAGTTGAGCGCCGGGATGCCGCCGTCGTAGAACTTGCCGACGCAGAACGCCACGATCCAGATGGCTATGGACATCGGCACCCAGGTCGGCGAGGTCCTCGGCAGCGTCTCGGCCTCGCGGGTGTCGTCCAGCGGCTTGCGCATCCTCTTCACGACCCAGTACTCGGCCACGATGATGCCGCCGATCGGCGGGATGGCCACACCGAGGATCGAGAGGAACTCGGTGAAGTGGGTCATGATCCCGATCGCGGACAGGACCGTGCCGGCGATGCCGAGGACGATCGTGACCGCGCCGCGGTGCAGCCGCTTGCCGAAGACGACCTGGAAGAAGTTGACGACGCCGAGCGAGGAGCCGTACAGGTTCCAGTCGTTGATCTTCGCGGTGGACATCAGGACCACGATGACGCCGAAGGCACCCGAGGTGGAGAGCACGATGTGCGACACCTCGTTGCTCTTGACCAGGTGGCCGAGGAGCACACCGGTCATGCCGACGATGTACTCGGAGAGGATCATCGACGAGGCGCTCTGGATGAAGACGTGCGAGCCCTTGCGGTTGTAGCGGGTCATCTCAGGGGCCACGATCGCGCCGGTCATGAAGCCGCCCGCGATGGCGGTGGCGGCGACGGCGAGCGGGATCGTCTGGCCGGGCGGCGGCGAGTCGATCAGGTCACTGATCGAGTGGTCCTTGAGCGTCGAGACGACGGACCAGGCGACCATCGCGAAGAACAGCGGGGTGACGATCTTCGCGAAGACCGCCATGTAGCGGAAGCCGAAGATCACCAGGGCGGTGATGGCCATGCCCGCGAGCACGCACCACATCCAGGACGGTCCGCCGACCAGCGCAGAGACGCTGTTGCCGAAGATCGTGTTCTGGACCCCGAACCAGCCGACCAGGCTGACCGCGATGACGAAGCTCACCAGTGCCGAGCCATTGCGGCCGAAGCCGACCCAGCGGGTCAGCATCGGGGTCGCCAGACCCTCGCGCATCCCGGCCAGACCGATCGCGAAGATGACGATCTCCAGGATCACCGCGCCGAGCGTGAAGGCGAGGAAGGCGTTCCCGAAGGTCATGCCGACACCGATGGTGGCGCCGAGCGTGAACTGCGAGATCGAGCCGGACTGGGCCAGCCACTGCAGCAGCATGGACCAGAATCCGAACCTCTTGTCGCGCGGGACGCGCGAGAGGGAGTAGTCGTCGCTGCCGATGCTCTTGGCCTCGGCCTGCGGGGCGGCGGCTGCCATCAGGACTCCTGGGGTGTACGGCCGAAGGTCTGCAGGTGAGCCAGCGACCCGTAGCGGTTGACGAGGTTGTCGAACTCCACCGCGTCGTGGAAGTCCAGGTGGCCACTGCCGTAGGCCTTGGCGACCTCCACGGCGTAGCGGGCGGCGGACGCGATGTCCGTCTCGTGGCTCGCGCCCGTCTGGCAGCCCGGCACCGCGGCGGCCGAGGTGACCGCGAGGCCGACGACCGGAGCGGCCGTCGCGGTGGAGGGCTGCAGGATGGAATTGATGTGATGTGCACCGTTACCGTACGGCGTGATGTCCTGTGTGGTCACCGGGTAGGTGACCAACGGCTCACCGGTGACGACGGCGAGCAGCTCACCGAGCTGCTCGCTGACCCGGAGCACCCATCCCTCCTTGACGGTGGGGGAGAGGGCCAGGCCCTTGTGGTTGATGATCCGGTTGCCCTTGGTGGTGTCGATGGAGAGCACGGCCTCCATCTCGCCGGTCACCTCGTGCCGGTTCATCGTGGCGATGTCCACGGGCGAGCCCATGAACGGCACCGGATCGTGGGGCTCGGTCGGCGCGTCCGGGCAGATGTGGGTGGCGATGATCACGTCGCCGGGCAGCACATCGCCGCGGCGGCGCATGTCGAGCAGCTTGGCCGCGGTGGCCACGGCGGCTGCCGCGCCGTCGGCGTCGGAGACCAGACCGGTCACCTCGGGCCGGGCGCCGATGCCGCCGAGACGGCCGACCACACCGAGGGTGCGGGCGCTGCCGCCGGAGGTGCGGCCCTGGCTGCCGGGGATCCTCACGAGCACGAAGTCCGTGGAGCCCTGTTCGCCGGCGACCGTGGTGACCTGTGCGGACGAGCCCTCGGGCCCCGCTACGGAGTCGAGGTACTCGACGACCGTCTTGCCGTTGACCTGGGGGTCGTCCAGCAGGTCAAGGATGTCCAGCACGTACTTCAACATGGGGGGCCTTTCTCACGCATCCATCACACCCGTCCGGCGCCCGGCAGGGAGTCACGGACGCCGGACGGGGTGCTGAGAGCAGATTCGGGATCGGATAGCGTTGAGCGCAACTGTTTCCCGTTATTTGCAATTCAGGTCTGAATGGTGAGATGACGATGGCGGACTTCGATCTGGACCGGCGCACCCCCGCCGGGGCCCTGCAAACCGTCGACCGGGCGCTCCTCGTGCTGCTCGCGTTCGAGCGGACCAGGCCGGACTGGGGTGTGACCGAGGTCGCCGAGGAGTTCGGCTGGGACACGTCGGTGGCCCAGCGGCTCCTCGCGACGCTCGCCGGCCGCGGCTTCCTGGTCTCCGACCCGGCCACCCGCCGCTACCGCATCGGCCCCGCCGTGCTGCGGCTCGGCCGGCTCTGGGAGCGCTCCGGATCGCTGGAACTGCTCGCCGGGCCGGTCCTGGAGGAGCTGCGCCGGGCCACCGGTGACACCGTCCTGTTCTGCCTGCCGGACAGCTTCCACATGAGGTGCGTGGCCGCCGAGGAAGGCGAGACCGGACCGCTGCGCTACTACCCGCTGGTCGGCGAGCTCTACCCGGCGCACGCCGGGGCGACCAGTAAGTCGTACTACGCCTACCTGCCCGATGAGCAGCGCCACCGGCTGTTCCGCGGCCGTCCCATGGCCCGCTTCACCGAGCGGACCGTCACCGACCCGGACCAGTTGGAACAGGAGTTCCTGAAGGTCCGTGCCCAGGGGTACGCCTGCACCGTCGGCGAGTACGACACCGGGATCGCGACCGTCGCCGTTCCGGTGTTCCTGGGGCGCGAGCCGTACGGGAGCCTCAGCCTCGGCGGTGGCGAGGAGCGGTTCCGGGGGGCGCCCGAGGACCGGCTCGACGCCCTGCGCCAGGCGGCCCAGCTCCTGGAGCAGAGGCTCACCCACCCACCGCAGCGCCCGAAGCCGCGGGCCCGCCGCCCCCGTACCACCGACTGACCCGTCCGAACCTCCGGGTCACCGGTGCCCCCGAGTCGCCCGAACCGTCTGAATCACCCGAACCGTCCGAGGAACCCTGTGAATCTGCTTCTGCTCTCCAACTCCACCCAGCACGGCCGTGGTTACCTGGAACACGCCCTCGACACCGTCATCGAATTCCTGCCGTCCGGTGCCCGGCTGGCCTTCGTCCCCTACGCGCTGGCCGACTACACCGCGTACACCGCACGCGTCCGTGACGCCCTGGAGCCGTCCGGCATCACCGTCCGCGGTGTCCATGAGAACGCCGACCCGGCCGCCGAACTCGCCGCGTCCGACGCCGTGTTCATCGGCGGCGGCAACTCCTTCCGGCTGCTCAGCGCCCTCTACCGCACCGGGTTGCGCGACGCCGTCATCGAGGCGGTGCGCGCCGGGCTGCCGTACATGGGGGCCAGCGCCGGTACGAACATGGCGGCGCCCACCCTCCGTACCACCAACGACATGCCCATCGTCCAGCCGCCGTCCTTCGAGGCGCTCGGCCTCGTCCCGTTCCAGATCAACCCGCACTACCTGGACCCGGATCCGGCCAGCACCCACAAGGGCGAGACCCGCGAGGAGAGGCTGACCGAGTTCCTGGAGGAGAACGACGTGCCGGTGCTCGGCCTGCGCGAGGGATCCTGGCTGCGCGTGAGCGGCCGCCAGGCCCGCGTGCAGGGCGCCCGCCCCGCCCGGCTGTTCACCCGCGGCGCGCAGCCTCAGGAGCTCCCGGCGGGGTCGGACGTCTCCCATCTGCTCATGACGGCACCGCGGTTCGACGCTCCGGTGCGCTGACCGTCAGCACGAGGTCGATCTCGACGGGCAGTCCGCTCGCCGGGTACGCCGCCGGGCACGCACGCGGCGCGTACCCGGTGGCGGACCCGGCCAGCACGAAGCTGCTGCCGGAGGACGGGGCGGCCAGGGCGTACCGACCGGCCTCGTCCGTGACGGTGAGTCCCGCCTGCCGGCCCGTCCGGTCGATCAGCGTGACGTTGGCGCGGGCCACCGGCGTGCCGTCCGAATCCAGCACCCGGCCGCGGAACCCGCCCGAACCGGCGACGGCATGCGACGCCTCCCGGACGGGCGCCGCCTCGTCCGTGCTGCTCGCCAGCAGGACCGGCCGCATGGCGTCGCGCTGCGAGGGCAGGAACGCGGCCAGCACCAGACCGATCGCCACCGCACCCGTCGCGATCATGAACGAGGTCCGGAATCCCTCCATCGAGGGAACCGACACCGGTCCCATCCGCACCGAGGTGTTGGCGAGCACCATGCCGATCACGGCACTCGACACCGACGTACCGATCGACCGCATCAGGGTGTTCAGACCGTTGGCCGCACCCGTCTCGGACGGATCGACGGCCCCGATGATCAGCGCGGGCAGCGAGGAGTACGCGAGCCCGATACCGGCCCCGAGCACCACCGCGATCACCACGGTCTGCCAAGCGGCACTCATCAGACCGAGCCCCGCCCCGTAACCGATCGCGATGACCAGCAGTCCGAGCATCAGCGACACCTTGGGCCCGCGGCGGGCGGACAGCCGGGCGTACAGCGGGGCGACGAACATCATCGTCAGACCCAGCGGGGCCACGCACAGCCCCGCCACGACCATCGACTGCCCCAGGCCGTACCCCGTCGACGTCGGCAGCTGCAGCAGCTGCGGCAGGACGAGCGAGACCGCGTAGAACGCGACACCGACCATCACCGAGGCGAGGTTGGTGAGCAGCACCTCGCGCCGGGCCGAGGTCCGCAGATCGACCAGCGGCGCCGGGCTGCGCAGCTCGAAGAGCCCCCACAGCGCCAGGATCAGCAGGGACGCGGCGATCAGACCGAGCGTGGTGCCCGAGGTCCAGCCCCAGTCGCTGCCCTTGGTGATCGGCAGCAGCAGACAGACCAGACCGAGCGAGAGTCCGAGCGCACCGGGCAGATCGAACCGGCCGGGCGCACGCAGCGAGGTCTCCGGTACGACGAGGACGGTCAGGGCCATCGACAGCACCCCGAGTCCGGCGGCGCCGAAGAACAGCGTGTGCCAGTCGGTGTGCTGCGCGACCAGCGCGGCGCCGGGCAGCGCGAGCCCGCCGCCCACGCCGATCGAGGAACTCATCAGCGCCATCGCCGAGCCGAGCTTCTCGCGCGGCAGCTCGTCGCGCATGATGCCGATGCCCAGCGGGATGGCGCCCATCGCGAAGCCCTGGAGCGCGCGCCCCACGATCATGACGACGAGTTCCTCGGTGAAGGCGCAGACCAACGAGCCGATCACCATGACGGCGAGGCTGGCGAGCAGCATCCTCCGCTTGCCGTAAAGGTCGCCGAGCCGACCCATGATCGGCGTGGCGACGGCCCCGGCGAGCAGCGTCGCGGTCATCACCCAGGTGGCGTTGGACGGATCGGTGTGGAGAAGGGCGGGCAGGTCCTTGATGACGGGGACGAGCAGGGTCTGCATCACCGCGACGGTGATACCCGCGAAGGCGAGTACGGGGACGACACCGCCGCCCGCACGTCGCTCCCGCGGATCGGGGAGCTGCTGCTCCTCGGCGTGCTGATCGTTCGTCGTCTGTGGCATACGTGCGGCCTCCGGGCGGCGGAAGGAAGAGGAGCGAGGACGGAGTGCGGGTCCGGCGCCGGGCAGCACCGACCGCCAAGTGTGTGCACGCTGAACGCTTCCGGAGGTCCGGGGTATTCCGGTGAACGCGGTACCAACAGGACATGGCGAGGTACGCGGCCGGAAACGTGCGGCCATCTGACCTTCCGTCAGATTGAAACGTGTTCTACTCTTGCGCCGTTCCAGTGGCCGCGACCGGCGAGGATCCGTACATGGGCATCGGAATCACCCAGGAACAGCGGGATTTGGCGCAGGCCGTACGGGGGTGGCTGGCGCGCGCCGTACCCCCGGACGAGATCCGCAAGCTCCTCGACGCGAGCGCTCCGTCCGCACCCGGCGCGCGCCCCGGCTACTGGGACGGTCTCGGCGAGCAGGGGCTGCTCGGCATCCATCTGCCCGAGGAGCACGGCGGAGCGGGCGGCACACTCCTCGACCTCGCCGTCGTTCTGGAGGAGGCGGGACGGGCCGCGCTCCCCGGCCCGTACCTGGCGAACGCGCTCGCCTCGGCGGTGCTGGGCGACGCGGGCGGGAGCGACCTGGTGGGCGCCCTCGTCGCCGGTACCCGTATCGGCGCCGTCGCACTCGGTCCCGGCACCCTCACCGTCGTGGAGGGCGAGGACGGTCACCTGCTCGACGGCACGGCCCCGCCCGTGCTCTCCGGTGCGGACGCCGACCTGCTGCTGCTCCCCGCCGAATCGGCCGCCGGCACCCTCTGGTTCGCCGTCGACACCGCCGCCGAGGGGCTGACCGTGCGCCCGCACCGAGGCGCCGACCCGACCCGCCCCACCGCCGAGGTCCGGGCCGACGGCGTACTCGTACCCGCGGACCGTGCCGTACGGATCGACTCCGCGGCCGTCCGTGATCTCGCTGCCGTCCTCCTCGCCGCCGAGGCGTGCGGCACCGCCTCCCGGGCGCTGGACACCGCCGTCGCGTACGCCAGGGTCCGCGAGCAGTTCGGCCGTCCCATCGGGCAGTTCCAGGGCATCAAGCATCTCTGCGCCGACATGCTCGTCCGCGTCGAACAGGCCCGAGCCCTGGTGTGGGACGCCGCCCGCGCGGCGGACGAAGCCCCGGAGGTACGGGGACTGGTCGCCGCCCTCGCCGCGGGCACCTCGCTCGACGCCGCGTACAGCTGCGCCAAGGACTGCATCCAGGTCCTCGGCGGCATCGGCTTCACCTGGGAGCACGACGCCCACATCCATCTGCGCCGGGCGCTCGTGGCACGGCAACTGCTGGGGGCCGGGGACGCCCACCGGCTGCGGGCCCTCCGGCTGGCCGAGGGCGGAGCGCGCCGCGAGCTCGCCCTCGAACTCCCCGCCGAGGCCGACCGTCACCGCGCCGAGGCGCGCGAGGCCGTCGCCGCCGTCCGGGGGCTCGGCCCGAAGGAAGCCCGCCGCGTCCTCGCCCCGACCGGCTACGCCGCCCCCCATCTGCCCGCCCCCTACGGTCTGGACGCCGGACCCCTCCACCAGCTCGCCGTGCAGCAGGAGTTGAAGGAGCAGGGAGTGAAGGTGAGCGACCTGGGGATCGCCACCTGGGTGGTGCCGTCGCTCCTCGCACACGGGACACCGGAGCAGCAGGACCGCTACCTCATGCCCACCCTGCGCGGCGAACTCCTCTGGTGTCAGCTGTTCTCCGAGCCCGGCGCCGGCTCCGACCTCGCCTCGCTCCGCACGAGGGCCGAGCGGACCACCGGGGGCTGGCGGATCAACGGCCAGAAGGTGTGGACGAGCGCCGCCCAGTGGGCCGATCACGGCATCCTGCTCGCCAGGACCGACCCGGACGCCCCCAAGCACCAGGGGCTCAGCTACTTCCTCGTCGACATGAGGAACACCCAAGGCATCGACATCCGCCCGCTGAAGGAGATCACCGGCGACTCCCTCTTCAACGAGGTGTACTTCGACGACGTCCTGCTGCCCACCGACGCCGTCGTCGGCGACGTGGGCGACGGCTGGCGGGTCGCCCGCAACACCCTCGGCAACGAACGCGTCCACATGGCCGACCAGATGACCTTCGACACCGGACTGGAAGCGCTCATCGCCCGTTCCGGCGAGCTCGACGGCAGCTACCGGGCGCGGATCGGCGCCCTCGCCGCCGAGGCGCACGCACTCGCCTGCATCGGACTGCGGACCACCCTGCAGCAGGTGTCCGGACTGGAGCCGGGCGCCGGAGCCTCGGTACGCAAGCTCGTCCAGACCACCCACCAGCAGAAGGTCGCGGAACTCGCCCTGGAACTGCTCGGACCTGCGGGGGCGACTGCGGAAGGTCCCGGGGACCGGGCCCTGCACGGATTTCTGATGTCCCGCTGCCTGACCATCGCGGGCGGCACCACCCAGGTTCAGCTCAATGTCGTCGCCGAGCGCATTCTCGGCCTCCCGCGTGACTGAAGGGACGTGACCTCTCCATGAAGGCGTACATCGTCGGCGTCGGGATGACGAAGTTCGAGAAGCCGGAGACACGCGACTGGCAGTACTGGGACATGGTGAAGGAGGCGGGGAACGCCGCGCTCGCCGACGCCTCGGTCGCCTACGAGGAGGTGCAGCAGGTCCCCGTCGGCTACTGCTTCCAGGCCTCCACGGCCGGCCAGCGCGCCGCGTACGAACTCGGACTGACCGGCGTACCCGTCTACAACGTCAACAACAACTGCGCCACCGGCTCCACCGCGCTGATGCTGGCCCGGCAGTTCGTCGAGGGCGGCATCGGCGACTGCGTCCTCGCGCTCGGCTTCGAGAAGATGACGCGCGGGTCGCTGGGGAGCGGGTCCGACGGCGGAGCGGACTTCAGGACCTCGCCCGTCGCCCGGCACTACGGGATCATGGCCGCCGCCCACGGTTTCGAGATGTCCCCGCCCACCGCCCAGATCTTCGGCAACGCGGCCCGCGAACACATGGAGCGGTACGGGACGACCGAGGCGCAGCTCGCGGCGGTCGGCGCCAAGAACCACCGGCACTCGGTGAACAACCCGTACGCCCAGTTCCAGGACGCGTACACGGTCGACGAGATCCTCGCCGCCAGGACCGTCCACCGCCCGCTGACCAAACTCCAGTGCTCACCCACCTCCGACGGGGCGGCCGCAGCCGTCGTCGTGTCGGAACGCTTCGTCGGGAGCCACGGGCTGGAGGACAGGGCGGTCGAGATCGTCGCCCAGGCCATGACGACCGACACGGGCGATTCCTTCGCCTCCGGCACCTGCATCGACGCCGTCGGACTGCCCATGTCGCGCGCCGCCGCCCGGCAGGTGTACGACACCTCGGGGCTCTCGGCCGCGGACCTCGACGTCATCGAGCTGCACGACTGCTTCTCCATCAACGAACTCCTCACCTACGAGGCGCTCGGCCTGTGCGGTGAGGGCGAGTCCGGCAAGCTCGTCGAGTCCGGGGCCACCACCTACGGCGGCCGCTGGGTGGTCAACCCGTCCGGTGGCCTGATCTCCAAGGGCCACCCGCTCGGTGCCACCGGCATCGCCCAGGCCGCCGAGCTCACCTGGCAGCTGCGCGGCGAGGCGGGCGACCGGCAGGTGCCCGGTGCCCGGGTCGGACTCGCCCACAACATCGGGCTCGGCGGCGCGGCGGTCGTCACCCTCCTCCGTCGATAGTCGGAGCCGGGTGTCCGGCCATATACCGATGTACGGGGCACAGGGCGCCTGCGAGTATGACGCTCATGGTTGACGTCACGGCGCCCGCGCCCCCGCAGAAATCCCGCACCTGGGCGGTGGTACTCGCCGCCTGCACAGGCCAGTTCCTCGTCATCCTCGACGTGTCCGTCGTCAATGTGGCGCTGCCGTCCATGCGGTCCGACCTGGGGCTGAGCGCCGGTCAGCTGCAGTGGGTCCTCAACGCGTACGCGATCGCGTTCGCCGGGTTCATGCTTCTCGGCGGGCGCGCCGCCGACATATACGGCCGCAAGCGGATGTTCCTGGTCGGTCTCGGCCTGTTCACCGCCGCCTCGCTCGTCGGCGGGTTCGCCCAGGAGGGCTGGCAGCTGCTCGCCGCCCGTGCCGCGCAGGGGCTCGGTGCCGCCGTGCTCTCTCCCGCGACCCTCACGCTTCTCACCGCCGCGGTTCCCGAGGGCCCGGCCAGGACCAGGGCGATCGGCACGTGGATGGCCGTCGGCGCCGGAGGCGGCGCGGCCGGCGGACTGGTCGGCGGGGCGCTCACCGACCTCCTCTCCTGGCGCTGGGTCCTGCTGATCAATGTGCCGTTCGGCGTGCTCGTCCTGATCGGCGCCACGGTCTGGCTCGCCGAGAGCCGGGCGGGCGGGCGGCACCGCATCGACCTGCTGGGCGCGGTGCTGGTCACGGTGGGGCTGGCCACGGTCTCGTACGGCATCGTGCAGACCGAGCGGGAGGGCTGGACGGCTGCGGCCACCCTGGTGCCGCTGCTCGGCGGGGTGGCGCTGCTGGCCCTCTTCGTCCTCGTGGAGGCGCGGACGGCGGTGCCTCTGATGCCGCTCCGGGTGCTGGGCACGCGGGCGGTGGCGGCGGCGAACGTGGCGATGATCGTGATGGGTTCCGCGACGTTCTCGATGTGGTACTTCATGACCGTGTACGCGCAGTCGGTGCTGGGCTACACGCCGATGCAGGCCGGACTGGCCCTGATGCCCACCTCGTTGGCGGTTGTGCTCGGCTCGACGTTCGCGCCTCGGATCATGGCACGCGTCGGCGCGAAGAACCTCGTCCTGATCGGTCTGGCGATCACCGCCACGGGCTTCGGCTGGCAGTCCACGATGGGCGCGGACGGCTCCTACCTCACGTCGATCTGCGGGCCCGGCATCCTGATGATGGCCGGTGCGGGGTTCGCGTCCACGCCGCTCGCCTCCCTCGCCACCTCGGGCGCGGCGCCCGGGGATGCCGGTCTGGTCTCCGGGCTGGTCAACACCTCACGCACGATGGGCGGAGCGCTGGGTCTCGCCGTGCTCTCCACGGTCGCGGCGGCACGGACCGGGGGCGGCACCGGCGCGGAGGAGCTGACCGCAGGATTCGCGCTGGCGTTCCGGACGGCCGGCACGGTACTCCTCGGCGGACTGCTGCTGATGGCCCTGTGGCTGCCGCGCCACGGCTCGTCGCGCTCCGGAAGGTCGGGCCCGTCGGCCACGTCGGGCCCGTCGAGCACCTCGACTCCGTCCCGCGCGTCGAGCGCGTCGGGCATGTCGAGCCCGTCCGGCGACTGAGGGCAGGCGGGGCGCCGGTCACGTCGGGCGCCCCACCTGCGAACACCGCCTACAGCCAGCCCTGCTGCCGCGCCGCCCGCACCGCCTCCATGCGGTTCCGTGTCCCCGTTTTCCCGATCGCCGACGACAGGTAATTACGTACCGTCGACTCGGACAGATGCAGCTTTGCCGCGATGTCGGAGACCGTCGCCCCGTCCACCGAGGCGTTCAGCGCGTCCCGTTCCCGCGCCGTGAGCGGGCTGGGGCCGGCGCTCAGGGCGGCCGCGGCGAGGGCGGGGTCGATGACGGTCTCACCGGTCAGCACCCGGCGGATCGCCGCCGCGAGCTCCTCGACCGGGCCGTCCTTGACCAGGAACCCCGCCGCGCCCGCCTCCATCGCGCGGCGCAGATACCCGGGACGCCCGAAGGTGGTGAGGATCAGTACCCGGCAGTCCGGTACCTCCTCGCGCAGGTCGGCGGCGGCGTCCAGCCCGCTGCGGCCCGGGAGTTCGATGTCGAGGAGTGCCACGTCGGGACGGGACCGCACCGCGGCGTCCACGATCTCGTCCCCGGCGGCGACCTGGGCCACGACCTCGATGTCCGGTTCGAGCCCGAGCAGCAGGGCGAGCGCGCCGCGCATCATGCCCTGGTCCTCGGCGAGCAGCACCCGGACGGACGTGTGGGGCAGGTGATCTCGGGGCATCTCGTTCACCGGCCCAGCGTAGGGGGTGAGGAGGGACTTCCCGCGGCGTCCACGGTGTCCACCGGCAGCTCCGCGCCGACCACGAAGCCACCGCCCGGCCCGGGGCCCGCGGTGAGCGAGCCTCCCGCCGCGGCGAGACGTTCGGTGAGGCCCTTCAGGCCGGTGCCGCCGATGCCGGGTGCGGGCGGCGGGCCCGCCGGTCCGCGGCCGTCGTCGGTGACGGTCAGCCGGACGTGCTCGGCCGCGCCGGCCACGACGAACGAGCAGGTGGTCGCGTTGCTGTGGCGTACGACGTTGGTCACCGTCTCCCGCACCACCCAGCCCAGCAGCGCCTCCGCCTGCGGGCTGAGCGGCGGTCCCGAGCGGTGGACCACCGCTTCGATCCCGGCGGCGGTCAACGCGGACCTGGCCCGGTCGAGTTCGGTGGCCAGGCTCCCCTCGCGGTAACCCGTGACGGCCTCCCGGATCTCGGTGAGGGCCTGACGGCCGACGGACTCGATGTCGGCCACCTGGGCCAGTGCCGCGTCCATGTCGCGCGGCGCGAGCCGACGCGCGGCCTCCGACTTCACGACGATCACGGAGAGCGTGTGCCCCAGCAGATCGTGCAGATCGCGGGAGAACCGCAGCCGCTCCTTCTCCACGGCGGTCGTGGCCAGTTCCTGCCGGGTGGCCCGCAGCTCCGTCACGGTCTCCGACAGAGTCAGGATCGCGGCCGTCACCGCACCCGAGATGAAGGTGCCGTATCCGATGGTCCAGGGGTCCGAGTTGTTGCCCCCTCGCCAGATGGCGACACACGTGGCGACGGCCGCGAGGCCCAACATGCCGAACATCAGCTGCCGGTTGCGCAGGATGGTGCCGCAGGCCAGCGAGAGCAGGGGGAAGAACAGCAGCCAGCTGCCGCCGTACCCGATCGCCAGCCCCAACGTGACCAGGGCCATCACGGCGAGCAGCACGTACGACACCGGGCTCTCGCGTTTCCTCTTCTCGAACCCCCGGAACACCACAGAGGGGTAGAGGGAGTTGAAGACGAGGAGACCGAGACCGCCGATCCAGGGGTTGGAAGTCTCGCCCTGGAAGAGGTTGGAGAAGGCGCCGAGACCCAACAGCAGCCAGGGCAGCAGGGCGTACGGCCCGGGCGGCCCGAGGCGCCCATTCTCCCGGTGCTGCCTGCGTCGTTCCTTCCACGATCCTGATCCGTTCCGGGACATGCTCGCTCCTGTCACACGGTTCTCGCGGACCGACGGTACGAGGTGACGGCGTACGTACCGAACAGCAGGAGCCACCCGGCGAGCACGGCGATCGTTCCGGCGGAGGGCGCGTGGCCGCCCGTGGTCGCCCAGCCCAGGTCGGCGAACCGGTGGGCGGGCGTGTACGTGCCGACGGAGCGCAGCCACGACGGGTACTCGGAGAGCGGGAACCACAGTCCGCCGACGATCGCGAACCCCATCAGGCAGGCCACGTTGACCACGCCGGTGGCCTGCGGGGTGAGCCGGTAGCCGTTGCCGATGCCGAGCATGGTGAAGGGCAGCGCACCGATCCACAGCAGCAGGGGCAGCGCGATCCACTGCCAGACCTCCAGTCGCACGCCGTTGACCAGCGCCCCGGCGAGCAGCACCGTCAGGATGGTCGGCAGCACGGTCACCGAACCGCTGATCGCACGGCCCACGACCACTCGGGACGGGTCGAGCGGGGTGATCCGCAACTGCTGGAGCCAGCCCAGGGACTTGTCGGACGCGACGCCCGTACCGATCGACATGGCGGCGCCCAGCGCCCCGTACGCGGCCATACCGACCATCGAGAAGGCCTTCCACCCGCTCGCGTCGTTCCCGTCCCCGCCCCCGCCGAGGTTGGTGAAGAGCAGGTACATCAGGACCGGCATCCCGATCCCGAAGATCATGAAGACGCCGTCGCGCAGGGTGCGCCGGATCTCGAGCACGATGTAGGGGAGCATCACACGGTCTCGCTCTCGGAGTCGGTGGCGGGGGAGGTCAGTGAGAGGAACGCGTCCTCGAGCGTGGCCGGGGAGACCCGGAGATTGCGGACCCGGCCGAGGCGGGCCAGCTCGATCACCGTGGCGTCCGAGTCGTCCGTACGCAGCAGGGCGCGGTCGCCGCGGATCTCGACGGCGTTGACGCCGGGCAGCAGCTCCAGCCCCTGGGTCGGTCCGCCCGCCAGGTCGAAGGAGACGTGGTTGCCGCCGACGGACTCCTTGATGAGGTCGCCGCTGCCGTCCGCGACGATGCGGCCGTGGTCGATGACGACGATCCGGTCGGCGTTCTCGTCGGCCTCCTCCAGGTAGTGCGTGGAGAAGAGGACCGTGTTGCCGCGCCGGGCGTAGGCACGCATGGAGCCCCAGAACGCCCGCCGGGCCTCGACGTCCAGGGCGGCGGTCGGCTCGTCCAGGACGACCAGCTCCGGGTTGCCGGCCAGTGCGACGGCGAACCGGACGCGCTGGATCTGCCCGCCGGAGAGCTTGTCGATGCGCCGGTCGGCGTACGCGGAGACGCCCGCCAGGGCCAGCGATTCGGGGACCGGCATGGGGCTGGGGTAGGTGGAGGCGACGAACGCGATCAGTTCGCGGACGGTGACCCGGGGGATCGGCCGCCCGTCCTGCAGCATGGCGCCGACCCGGCCGGCCCGTACCGCCTGCTCGGGGGCGGAGCCGAGCAGTTGCACACCTCCGGAGTCCGGCTCGTTCAGACCGAGGAGCAGACTGATGGCGGTGGACTTGCCCGCGCCGTTGCGGCCGAGCAGTGCGACGGTCTCGCCGCGCTCCACGGTCAGATCGATCCCGTCGACGGCCCGTACGGTCCGCTCCGCCCGGCCGAAGACCTTGACTGTCCCGGTGAAGACCACCGCGGGCCCGTTCCCCGTTGTCTTTTCCATGACACTGACGGTACGGAGCCGGGCCCGCGCCACGGCAGAGGCGCTTGTACGGACTCCGCGATGACAAATGTCATGGCCCGGGTGCGCCTGAACTGCCCCCGACGGGCACCTGATCGCCTGCCCGGCAAGGTATCTGACGGGACGTCAGCAGTCTTCACAACTGCTGGGAGCTGCGTTATACATAGGGCCAACCGGCTAGAACGCGTTCTAGAACGAGCGTGACGGCCGGTCCCGCACGACCTCGGTGCGGCCGACGGTGCGGACGGCCGCGCCGAGGTCTTCCCACCATCAAGGAGCAGCTCCCCCATGCCCATTGATGCCGTAAAGGCGATGGCCGCCGACCCCCGGACCACAGAGATCGGTTGGGACCACAAGGACATCCAGCTCTACCACCTCGGACTCGGCGCGGGCATCCCCGCCACCGACCCCGACGAGCTGCGCTACACCCTGGAGTCCCGGCTCCATGTCCTGCCCAGCTTCGCCACCGTCGCAGGCGCCGGCATGGGCGTCGTCGGCGGACTGTCCTCGCCCGGGATCGACGTCGACCTCGCCGCCGTGCTCCACGGCGGACAGACCGTTCGGGTGCACCGGCCGATCCCGGTGAAGGGCAGGGCCGTGCAGACGTCGAAGGTCGCCGCCGTGTACGACAAGGGCAAGGCGGCCGTTCTCGTCCTGCGCACCGAGGCCGCCGACGACGACGGCCCGCTGTGGACCAACGACGCCCAGATCTTCGTCCGCGGCGAGGGCGGCTTCGGCGGCGAGCGCGGCCCGTCCGAGCGGCTCGCGCTCCCCGACCGGGCACCCGACCGGGTGGTCGAGCGGGCCATCCGGAAGGACCAGGCACTGCTCTACCGGCTCTCCGGGGACTGGAACCCGCTGCACGCCGACCCCGAGTTCGCCGAGCTGGCCGGCTTCGACCGGCCGATCCTGCACGGTCTGTGCACCTACGGCATGACGCTCAAGGCCGTGGCCGACACGCTGCTCGACGGTGACGTGGCCCGGATCGGCGCATACAGCACCCGTTTCGCCGGAGTGGTCTTCCCGGGCGAGACCCTCCGCATCCGGATGTGGGCGGGGGACGGGCGCATCCAGGTGGCCGTGACCGCCGCCGAGCGGGACGACGCACCGGTCCTGGCCGACACGCTCGTCGAACACTCCTGAATCACGCAACGACCCGAGGGGAGCCGCACCATGCGCGCAGCCGTACTGCACGAGATAGGTCAGGACAAACTGGAAGTCCTCGACGACGTCGAGGCGGTGGGCTTCGGTCCGGGCAAGGTCAGGCTCCGCATCCGGGCCACCGGGCTGTGCCACTCCGACGTCTCGGCGATGAGCGGCGTGCTGCCGCAGCCCGCCCCCTTCGTCCCGGGCCACGAGGGCGCAGGTGAGGTCCTCGACACCGGCGACGGCGTGACCGGACTGAGTGCGGGGGACCGGGTGCTGGTCTGCTGGCTGCCCGCCTGCGGGGTGTGTCCCGCCTGCAGGCGCGGCCAGACACAGCTCTGCCTGGCCGGGTTCATGAACGCGGGCACACCCAACTTCAAGCGCCCCGGCGGCGATGTGTTCGGCTTCGCCGGGACCGGCACCTTCACCGAGGAGGTCGTCGTCGACGCGGGCTGCGCGGTGCCGATCCCCGACGACGTGCCGTTCGAGATCGCTGCGCTGATCGGCTGCGGAGTGACCACCGGACTCGGTGCCGCGATCAACACCGCACAGGTGCAGGCAGGTTCATCGGTCGCCGTGATCGGCTGCGGTGGCGTCGGTATCTCCACCATCCAGGGGGCCAGGGTCCAGGGCGCCGCCCAGATCGTCGCCGTCGACCCGGTCGCGTCCCGGCGCGAGGCGGCACTCCGGTTCGGCGCGACGGAGGCGGTCTCGCCCGACGAGCTCGCGGATGCCAAGCAGCGGATCACCGGCGGCGAGGGCTTCGACTACGTCTTCGAGGTCGTCGGCAAGTCGGCGACGGCCCGCACGGCGTACGAGAGCACCCGGCGCGGCGGCACGCTCTGCATCGTCGGCGCGGGCGCGATGGACGACAACTTCCAGGTCAACATGTTCGAGCTGTTCTTCGACGAGAAGCGGATCCTGCCCTCGATGTACGGGGGAGGGGACGTGCTCCGCTCCTACGAACGGGCCATCGCGCTCTGGCGGGCGGGCCGGATCGACCTCGAATCGATGATCACCCACCGGGTGCAGCTGGCCGAGATCAACGACGCCCTCGGCCAGATGAGGACCGGCGAGGCGCTCCGTACCTGCATCGAACTCTGACCCCGTCGCTTCCGAGAGGACTCCGAGATTCCGATGTCACAACCCCTTCCCCTGGACGGGCTGTCCGCGATCGTCACGGGCGCGGGCCGCGGCCTCGGGCGCGCCGAAGCACTGGAACTGGCGAGACTCGGCGCGGCCGTCGTCGTCAACGACTACGGGCAGCCGGGCCGCGACGGCTCCGGTGAGGCATCGGCGACCCCCGCCGAGGAGGTCGCCGAGGAGATCCGCGCGGCGGGCGGCAGGGCCGTCGCCCACCTCGGCGACGTCTCCGACCACGAGCAGGCCCGGGCCCTGGTGGAACTGGCCGTCAGCACGTACGGCACGCTCGACATCCTGGTCAACAACGCGGGCATCCTGCGCGACCGGATGGTCTTCTCGATGACCGAGGACGAGTGGGACTCCGTCATCCGGGTGCATCTCAAGGGCCACTTCAACACCACACGCTTCGCCGCGGCCCACTGGCGCGCCCGTTCCAAGGAGTCCGGCGGCCCGGTCTACGGCCGGATCGTCAACACCTCGTCGGAAGCGTTCCTGGCGGGCTCGGCGGGCCAGCCGAACTATGCGGCGGCCAAGGGCGGCATCGTCGGCCTCACCACCTCGACGGCCCTGGCCCTGGCGAAGTACGGCGTCACCGCCAACGCCATCTGCCCGCGGGCCCGCACCCGGATGACGGAGGACGTCTTCGCGGGATTCGAGGAGCCGACGGACGGCCGGATCGACGCGCTGGCCCCCGAACACGTCTCCCCGCTGGTCGGCTATCTGGCCTCGCCGGCGGCCGCCGAGGTCAACGGCCAGCTGCTGGTGGTGCACGGCGGGATGGTCGCGATCGTCGAACGCCCCCGGGTGGCCGCGAAGTTCGACTCGTCGAAGGAGACGTTCTCCTTCGACGAGCTGGACGAACTGATCTCCCCGTACTACGCGGAGCGTCCGCCGAACGAGACGTTCGCGGCGGCGGAGGTACTGGGGCTGAAGCGGGGCTGATTCCCGGAGGGCAGCGCACAGAGAAGGGCCTCCGCAGCCGAACAGCGCTGCGGAGGCCCTTCCCTCACTCGCCCCCTCGTTGATTTCCGTTGCGGTCAGGCCGCTCTGCTGCCCCCATCGGCGGGGCGCCGATGGCGACCGTGCGGCTGCCCGTCCGTGCTCTCCATCGACACACCCCCTCGGTGCTTTCCGGAGCCGTCGGCGTCGGCCCGTGCGGCGTCCGCCCCCGGCGGGCGCGTCTGGGTCGTGTCGGTTCGGGCTTCAGACATGTGGGAAGTCACCCCGTTGTGATCGCTTGCGTGTGTGTCACCGGGACCATCGCGCCACCACCACCCGACACGGCCACCGTCGGCAACCGCACCCATCGGCTCGTAGGGGTGCCCCCTGGCCCCGGCCCAGAATTTAACCAGGTGCCGTGCGCCCCACGAGAGGCGCCTGGCCCAATGGAACCGGCTTGCACACGGGAAGAGGCGCGGCAGCCGCGGACGGTTGCATACCGCTTTCCGTGACCGCCGTCCACGCGGGCCCGGCGCCGCGTTCCCCGTCCTCCGGCGCCTGCAGCAGGGCCACCCCGCACGGCACGTCCCGGCCGACGTACGGGAGCTTGAGGAAGCCGTCCCGGGTCCACAACCCGGACCCGGACAACCATCCTTCCGGGGCGGCGAGTTGGTGCAGCCTGCGCCCCGCCGGACGCCACACCCCGACCCAGCTGCCGGCCGCGCCGTCGATCCGCAGCGCCACCGCACAGCTCTCCGGCATCAGGGTCTGCCCCGGCTGTACGGCGAACGGCGTCACCGTGAGATCCGCCGGATGCAGACACTCCGGGAAGCGCACCGGCAGACAGCTGCCGAGCACCCCCCAGCCGAGCCGGTCGTGGCCCGGCGCATCGGAACGGATCAGCAGCAGTCCGCTGTCCGCATCGGCGAGCAGCAGACGGTCGTTGCTGTCCGGCGTGATCTGCAGCAGCGGCGTCACCCCGCCGCTCCGGTCCAGATCCACGGCGACGGCCTTCACCGGACCGCCGCCCACAGGCTCCCGGTCCAGGGCCAGCATCCGCCCCGCCCGGTCCAGCCACACCCCGCCGGAGCACCGTCCCGGCACCTCGGCGACCTGCTCCGGCCCGTACGCCCCGCCCGCCACCAACCAGACGGCGGTGGAGCGTTCACCGACCGACAGCGCGTACGCACTCGCACCGTCCGGCGACGGCGGCAACAGGGTCAGAGGGGTGTCGTCGGCGCACTCAAGGGCGCCGAGGGGCAGTTCGCCGGTGCCGGGGCCGGTCGGGTAGAGCAAGGAGAAGGCGTGCCGGTCCGCCACCCGCCGCCGGATCAACACCCGGCCGTCGGCGAGCGGCAGCACGTCGGAGTCCGGCTCCTCGGGCTGGTCGAGGGGGAGCGGCACGGCGTACGGCTCGTGCCCGTCGAGCGTCCAGCGCTCGGGGAACCAGGCGGCGTCCTGCGCCTGCCCGGCGAGCGCGAGCCGCGCCGCGTACGAGCCGTCGGCGGCGATGGTGAACGCGCCGGCCCCGACGACGGCGGCAGCACCGCCGGGCCCGTCGGGGACACTCGGCCCACCGAACTCGCCCTGCCCG
Organism: Streptomyces sp. NPDC057486; assembly: GCF_042802415.1. Lineage (NCBI taxonomy): Bacteria > Bacillati > Actinomycetota > Actinomycetes > Kitasatosporales > Streptomycetaceae > Streptomyces > Streptomyces sp. NPDC057486. The sequence continues at coordinate 164,608 of NZ_JBHVEE010000002.1, forward strand.
ACCGGCTCGATGAGCCCGTCCGGCTCGTCCGAGCCCCCGGGTTCTTCCGCTTCTCCGGACGCGGGATCCACCGGCACGGCGGCCCCGGCCGACCCACCCTCGATGGCACAGGCAGTCATGGACTCATCACCTCCGGCATCCGAAGCTAGTTTTCGCACTTCCTGCCGAACAACACGAGAACCGCCACTTCACACATATGGGTGGTGATGCCCGTATTCGCCTGAGAGTGAGGGGGTGGTTGTGCTGCCGTTGAAGGGTGTAGCTAAGGTTAGGCATCCCTAAGCATTCCCTGTGAGTCCCTCAACTGGAGCAAGTGACCACGTGATGTCCATACGACGCCGCAGCACCGCAGCGGTCGGCCTGGCAGTGGCCGCCGCCCTCACCCTCTCCGCCTGCAGCAGCGACGACGGCGGAAAGTCGGGCGACTCGGCCAAGTCCGCCGGCGGCGACAAGAAGGCGGCCGTGGCCACGGGCGGCAAGGACTTCGGCGACGCGGCGAAGAAGACGGCCGGGTACGGGACGGACGCCCCGGCGGGCCAGTTCCCCCGGACCCTCACCCACGCCATGGGCAAGACCGAGCTCAAGTCCGCCCCGAAGCGGGTCGTCGTGCTGGACGTCGGCGAGTTCGACAACGTCGTCTCGCTGGGTGTGAAGCCCGTCGGCTACGCCCCCTCCGAGGGCGACGAGGCCATTCCCTCGTACCTGAAGAAGGACGCGGGCAACCCGAAGAACGTCGGCACGATCAACAACCTCAACCTCGAGGCGATCGCGGGCCTGAAGCCGGACCTGATCCTCGGCAGCCAGCTGCGCGCCGCCGACAAGTACGACCAGCTCTCCAAGATCGCGCCGACCGTGTTCTCCATCCGTCCGGGCTTCACCTGGAAGGAGAACTACCTCCTCAACGCCGCGGCGCTGGACAAGACCGCCAAGGCGAAGAGCCAGCTCGACGCGTACGAGAAGAAGGCCACGAAGCTGGGCGAGGACATCGGCCCCGACAAGCCGACCATCTCCATGGTCCGCTACCTGCCGGACCGCATCCGCCTCTACGCGAAGGCCTCGTTCATCGGCACGATCCTTGAGGACGCAGGTCTGCCGCGGCCCAAGAACCAGCAGATCGACGACCTCGCCGCCGAGATCAGCCCCGAGAAGATCGACGAGGCGGACGCCGACTGGATCTTCACCGGCGTCTACGGCGACCCGAAGGCGACCAAGCGCGACACCGCGCAGTCCAACCCGCTGTGGAAGAACCTGAAGGCGGTCAAGGAGGGCCGGGCGAAGGACGTCCCGGACGAGACCTGGTACCTCGGCCTCGGCGTCACCGCGGCGAACCTGGTCCTCGACGACCTCCGCGCCGATCTGGTCAAGTAACCGACCGACCGGAACTGCGCGTAACGATGCGTGACCGGCTGTTGCCCGGCCCTCACGGGTCGCCTCAGCCATGGGCAACGGGGCACGGACGGAAGGTAGCCTTTCCTCCGTGCCCCGTCTGTCTGAAGTTCTCACCGCGCTCGACGCCCTCTGGCCCCCCGAGCGGGCCGAAGGATGGGACGCGGTCGGAACGGTCTGCGGAGACGTGGACAACCCGGCCGCCGAAGTCGACCGCGTGCTCTTCGCCGTCGACCCGGTCCAGGAGGTCGCCGACGAGGCGGTCAGGCTCGGAGCCCAGCTGATCGTCACCCACCACCCCCTCTATCTGCGGGGTACGACGACGGTCGCGGCCGACACCTTCAAGGGCCGGGTCGTGCACACCCTCATCAAGCACGACATCGCCCTGCACGTCGCGCACACCAATGCCGACACCGCCGACCCGGGCGTCTCCGACGCCCTCGCCGGCGCCCTCGACCTGCGGGTCACCGGCCCCCTCGTGCCCGACGCGTCCGACTCCAAGGGCCATCGCGGGCTCGGCCGGATCTGCGAACTCGGCCACCCCGAGACCCTCCGCGACTTCGCGGCCCGCGCCGCCGCCCGGCTGCCCGCCACCGCGCAGGGCATCCGCATGGCCGGCGACCCGGACGCGCTCGTGCGTACCGTCGCGGTCAGCGGCGGCTCCGGCGACGGCCTCTTCGACGCCGTGCGCGCCGCGGGCGTCGACGCCTTCCTCACCGCCGATCTGCGCCACCACCCGGCCTCCGAGGCCGTTCAGCAGTCTCCGATCGGCCTGATCGATGCCGCGCACTGGGCCACCGAGTGGCCCTGGTGCGAGCAGGCCGCGGCGCAGCTCGACGCGATTTCCGACCGCCACGGATGGGGCCTGCGGGTCCATGTCTCGAAGCAGGTCACCGACCCCTGGACCACCCACCACTCTTCTGGAGCCCCCAACTGAACGCCGCGCCCGCCGACCAGATCCGACTTCTCGACGTCCAGGCCCTCGACGTACGGCTGTCGCAGCTTGCCCACAAGCGCAAGTCGCTGCCCGAGCACACCGAGATCGACTCGCTCACCGCCGACCTCGCACAACTGCGTGACCTGCTCGTCGCCTCGCAGACCGAGGAGAGCGACACCGCCCGCGAGCAGACGAAGGCGGAGCAGGACGTCGACCTGGTGCGCCAGCGCGCCGTCCGCGACCAGCAGCGCCTCGACTCCGGCGCCGTCACCTCGCCGAAGGACCTGGAGAGCCTGCAGCGCGAGATCACCTCGCTCGCCAAGCGCCAGGGCGACCTGGAGGACGTCGTCCTCGAGGTCATGGAGCGCCGCGAGTCCGCACAGGAGCGCGTCACCGAACTGACCGCACGGGTCTCCGCCGTCCAGGCCAAGGTCGACGACGCCACTACCCGCCGGGACACCGCGACGAATGAGCTCGACGAGGAGGCCGCGACCGTCACGAAGGAGCGCGAGCTCGTCGCCGGCTCCGTGCCGGCCGACCTCCTCAAGCTGTACGACAAGCTCCGCGCCCAGTCGGGCGGGGTCGGCGCCGCCCGGCTCTACCAGCGCCGTTGCGAGGGCTGCCGGCTGGAGCTGAACATCACCGAGGTCAACGACGTCAAGGCGGCTTCCCCGGACACGGTGCTGCGGTGCGAGAACTGCCACCGCATCCTGGTCCGTACGGCGGAATCGGGCCTGTAATGACGGAGCCGCGCCAGTTCGTCATCGAGGCCGACGGCGGCTCCCGGGGCAACCCGGGGCCCGCCGGGTACGGCGCGGTCGTGATCGACCCGGTCACGGGGGAGACGCTCGCCGAGGCCGCCGAGTACATCGGCATCGCGACGAACAACGTGGCCGAGTACAGGGGCCTCATCGCGGGCCTGAAGGCCGCGAAGGCGCTGGTGCCGGACGCATCGGCGGGCGATGCGCTGCGGGTGCGCGTCCGGATGGACTCCAAGCTGGTCGTGGAACAGATGTCCGGCCGCTGGAAGATCAAGCACCCCGACATGAAGCCGCTCGCGGCGGAGGCGGCCCGGATCCTTCCGGCGTCCGCCGTCACGTACGAGTGGATCCCGCGCGAGAAGAACAAGCACGCGGACCGGCTCGCCAACGAGGCGATGGACGCGGGCAAGCGAGGCAAGCAGTGGGAGCCGTCGGCCTCGACGGCCGCACTCGACCTGCCTCCGGTCTCCGGTCCGCCCGGGGACGCGGCGGCAGGCGCCGCGAAGGCGCGGGCGGCGATATCCACCCGCCGCGAACCCGCGCCCACCCCGCAGGTCGGCTGGGGCGCGGCACCCGACATGGGTGCGCCCGCGACGTTCGTCCTGCTCCGCCACGGCGAGACAGCCCTCACCCCCGAGAAACGGTTCTCCGGAAGTGGCGGCACCGACCCCGAACTCTCCGCGGCCGGCCGCCACCAGGCGGAGCGCGTGGCCGAGTCCCTCGCGGCCCGCGGCACCATCCAGGAGATCGTCAGTTCGCCCCTGCGTCGCTGCCGCGAAACGGCGGCGACGGTGGCCGCGCGCCTGGGCCTGACCGTCGAGATCGAGGACGGCCTGCGCGAGACGGACTTCGGTGCCTGGGAGGGCCTGACGTTCGCCGAGGTCCGTGAACGGTACGGCCCCGACCTGGACGCCTGGCTCGCCTCCACGAGGACGCCCCCCACGGGCGGCGGCGAGAGCTTCGCCGAGGTGGCCCGCCGGGTCTCGTCCACCCGTGACCGCCTGACCACCCGCTACGCGGGCCGCACGGTGCTCCTGGTCACGCACGTGACCCCGATCAAGACCCTGGTCCGCCTGGCCCTGGGCGCCCCACCGGAGTCCCTGTTCCGCATGGAACTCTCGGCGGCGTCGCTGTCGGCGGTGGCGTACTACGCGGACGGCAACGCGTCACTGCGACTGCTGAACGACACGTCGCACCTGCGGTAGGGAGCGGAGCTCCCCGGGGGGCAAGGCGCTCCCGGGCTTCCGTTCCCGGCGGGGGTATTCCCGAGCCGAAGAGAAGCGGGCGCCCCGCCGGTTCCCGGGCGGCGCGAAGCTGCCGCTGCCGCTTCCTGCCGGGGGCACACGAGTTCCGCGCGAAACGGTGCGGGGCCGGTGTCCCCCGAGGGGTGCGGCACCGTGACGCGGTGCGGAGTTGCCGTCCGCCGAGGGGCACGGGCCGCCGTCCGCGGCGCGAAGCTGCCGCTCTTCCGGAGGAACCGGGGGTACTTCGTACGCCCCGGCCCCGGGCCGGGAAGGGGAATCAGCCGCGCAGCGCCGCCGCCTCGCCCGCCAGGCGCTCCACCCGCGCCCAGTCCTTGGCCGCCACCGCATCCCCTGGCACCATCCAACTGCCGCCCACGCAGCCGACGTTCGGCAGTGCCAGGTACGAGGGGGCCGAGGCGAGCGAGATGCCGCCCGTCGGGCAGAACCGGGCCTGGGGGAGCGGTGCGGACAGGGCCTTGAGGTAGGCCGTGCCACCCGCCGCCTCCGCCGGGAAGAACTTCATCTCGGTGACCCCGCGCTCCAGCAGCGCCACCACCTCGGACGTCGTCGAGACGCCGGGCAGGAAGGGCACCCCCGACCCCTTCATCGCGTCCAGCAGCACATCCGTCCAGCCCGGGCTGACCAGGAACCGGGCCCCGGCCGCCACCGTGTCGGCGACGTTCTGCGCGGAGATCACGGTGCCCGCGCCCACCACCGCATCCGGTACCTCCGCGGCGATCGCCTTGATCGCGTCCAGTGCCGCCGCCGTCCGCAGCGTCACCTCGATGGCGGGGAGCCCGCCCGCGACCAGGGCCCGGGCGAGCGGTACCGCGTCGGCGGCGTCCTCCAGGACGACTACGGGGACTACGGGGGCAAGGTCCAGCACAGAGGAGGAGGTCATGGCCTCATCTTGCCGCGCTCACCGCACAGTACGCAATGAGCGTTGCGCATGTTGCAATGCTGCTTGTCGGGCGTCAGTGGATCTCCGTCACGACGACATCGAGCGTCCACGGCCGCCCCGCCCGCCCCGGAGCCTCCGCCTCCACCACGTACCCCAGCTCCCGCAACGCGTCCACCAGCTCCGCGGGCCCCTTCGGCCGGTCCCCCGACTGCAGCAGGTCGCGGACCATCCGCCCCTTCGTCGCCTTGTTGAAGTGGCTGACCACCGACCGCTTCTCCACCCCGTCCACCATCTGGGAGTGCAGCACCCGCACGCTCGCCGTGCGCTCCGCCACCGCACCCTTCGGCTTCCACGCCGCCGTGTACGCGGACGACCGCAGATCCAGTACGAGCCCGTCCCCGGCCGCCTCCGGCATCACCTCGGCCATCGGCGCCCGCCAGTACGCGCCCAAGGTGCCGAGCCCCGGCAGCTTCACCCCCATCGAGCAGCGGTACGACGGAATCCGGTCGCCCACCCGCACCGCGCCCCACAGCCCGGAGAAGACCAGCAGCGACTTCCCGGCCCGCCGCCGGGCCGCCGTGTCCAGGGACGCCAGGTCCAGCGCGTCGTACAGCACCCCGGTGTAGATCTCCCCGGCGGGCCGCGTTCCCGCCGTCCGCAGCTCGACGTTCTTCGCGATCTCGCCGCGCAGCCCCTCGCTGAGACCGAGCACCTCGCGGGCCTTCTCCTCGTCCGCCACACAGAGCTCGACCAGCTCGTCGAGGACCGCGGCACGAGCCTCGGCAAGGCCCGGCAGCGACAGCGACTCCGGCTTCAGGGGTGCTCCGCGCCCCGAGGCGGCCTTTCCTTCGGAGGGCGGCAACAGCACGAGCACGGCGGTTCTCCTTCGTACGCACAGGGAAGCGGCCCCCACGACTGCCCAAGGCCTGCCTGCCAGCGTAAAGGGACGCCGGGACCGCCCGGCCCGGCACCCGGTCCGCAGGACCACTCGCCCCCGGTCGGCAAGGCCACCGGCCCCCGGACCGCAGGACCAACCGGTCCCCGGACCGCAGGGCCGCCCGCACCCGGGATGCCGGTCGCCCCGCCCCGCCATACGCTCGGTCCATGCCCCGCCGCCATCTCCACATGACCGGCGCAGCCGAAACCCCGCTGCGGGCGGCCCTGCGCGAACTGCGCACCACGCTCGGACTGCCCGTCGATTTCCCTCGCGAGGTCCTTGCGGAGGCGGCGCAGGTGGCGAAGTCCCTCGTCCTGGCAGGACACCAGGACGCGACGGACCTCCCCCTCTTCACCATCGACCCGCCCACCTCCACCGACCTCGACCAGGCGATGCACCTCGAACGCCGCCCGCACGGCTTCCGGGTGCACTACGCCATCGCCGACGTCGCCGCCTTCGTCCGCCCCGGCGGCGCACTCGACACCGAGGCCCATCGCCGGGTGAGGACCCTCTACTTCCCCGACGGCAAGGTGCCGCTGCACCCCACAGCGCTCTCCGAAGGCGCAGCCAGCCTCCTCCCCGGGCAGATTCGCCCCGCCCTGCTCTGGCGGATCGACCTCGACGCGGAGGGCCGCACGGTCGCCACCGACGTGCGCAGGGCCCTGGTCCGCAGCCGCGCCAAGCTGGACTACGCGGGCGTCGAGCGGCAGATCGACGCGGGCACCGCCGAGGAACCCCTCGCCCTGCTGAAGGACATCGGCCGGCTCCGCGAGGAGCAGGAGGTCGCCCGCGGCGGTATTTCGCTCGATGTGCCCGAGCAGGAGATCGTGCAGCGTGACGGCGCATACGGCCTGGAGTACCGCGCGCCGCTGCCCGCCGAGGTATGGAACGCCCAGATCTCCCTCCTCACCGGCATGGCCGCAGCCCGTCTGATGGCCGAGGCAGGCACCGGCATCCTGCGTACGCTCCCGGTCGCGCCGGACGGCGCCGTCGCCCGGTTGCGCCGCTCGGCCGAGGCCCTGCACGTCGACTGGCCGCACCACGTCCCGTACGCCCAGGTCGTCCGGTCGCTCGACCCGAGGAGGGCGAGCAATGCCGCGTTCCTGCAGGAGTGCACCACCCTGCTGCGCGGCGCCGGCTACACGGTCTTCGGTCACGGCGAACTCCCCACCCCCGCCGTCCACGCCGCGGTTGCCGACCTCTACACGCACTGCACCGCGCCCCTGCGCCGCCTCGTCGACCGGTACGCGGCCGAACTGTGCGTCGCGGCGGTCGCGGACCAGGAGCCGCCCGAGTGGGTGACGGCCGCGCTCCCCGGCCTCCCGAAGGAAATGGCCGAAGGAACCCGCCGCGCCAACACGGTGGAACACGAGTGCGTCGACCTGGTCGAGGCGGCACTCCTCAGCGACCAGGTGGGCGAAGTCTTCGACGCGTACGTGGTCGACGTGCAGGACCAGGAACCCACCATCGGCACGGTCCACATCGAGCACCCCGCCATCGTGGCCCGCATCGACGGCGGCACGACGAGGCTCCCCCTGGGCGAACGGCTCCAGGTCCGCCTCACCCAGGCGGACCCGGGGGCGGCGAAGGTGCTGTTCGCGCCCGCATGAGAGCGGCGGCGGCGCATGGCGGCCGGCCTCGTGTCCCGGTGCGGGCGACCTGACCGCCATCTCGTACGATCACGCCTTCGGCCACGGGCTCCGAGGGCACCACGGACTCCGGCGCACCCCGGCGGGCTCCGTACGAAGGAAGGCTTTCCAGCGTGACTGAACGTGTCACCGACCCGGGCCATGCGACCGGCCATGCGGCGGGCCATGTGACGGAACGGGCCCGGCAGATCATCGCCGCCGCCCGCACCCTCCTGGAGACGGAAGGCCCGGAAGCCCTCACCATGCGGCGGCTCGCCGACAGCATCGGGATCACGGCACCGTCCCTCTACAAACACTTTCCGGACAAGGCCTCCGTCCTGACGGCCCTGGCCGGCGAGGTGCTGCGGGAGACGGCCGAGACGCTGGAAGCGGCCGAGTCCGCGGCCCCCGGTTCGTTCCCGGCCCTCGCCACCGCGTACCGCGCCTACGCCCTGGCCCACCCGCACCTCTACCTCCTCACCACCGCGCGCCCCATGGACCCCACGGCGCTCCCTCCCGGCCTGCAGGAACGCGCCGCGGCTCCTCTCTTCCGCGCGGTCGACGGCGACCAGGAGCGGGCTCGGGCGGCCTGGGCGTTCGCCCACGGAATGGTGGTCCTGGAACTCAACGGGCGGTTTCCCCCGGGCGCCGATCTGTCGGCCGCCTGGTCCGCAGGCATCGCGGCGTTCGCCCGGTCAGCTCCGTCCGAGGCGTCCCGCGCGTCCGGGTAGCATGGTCGACACGGCAGACGAGCCGGGCGGACGGCCGCGTGGGGATTTTCGGATCCTCCCGAGGAACGTCCGGGCTCCACAGGGCAGGGTGGTGGCTAACGGCCACCCGGGGTGACCCGCGGGACAGTGCCACAGAAAACAAACCGCCGGGGACTTCGGTCCTCGGTAAGGGTGAAACGGTGGTGTAAGAGACCACCAGCGCCTGAGGTGACTCAGGCGGCTAGGTAAACCCCACCCGGAGCAAGGTCAAGAGGGGCCGTCGCAAGATGACCCTGCGCGAACGTTCGAGGGCTGCCCGCCCGAGTTCGCGGGTAGACCGCACGAGACCGGCAGCAATGCCGGTCCTAGATGGATGGCCGTCTCCCCGGCCGCCGCGAGGCGACCGGGTGACAGAACCCGGCGTACAGCCCGACTCGTCTGCCGCCACCTTCGGTTTTTCCTTCGAAAGGGCCTCCGACCCGCGTCGGAGGCCCTTTCCGGGCTTTCAGCAGTTTGCCGCTTCGGGCCGCAAGGAGTCCCTCCGAAGCCCCTCGGACCTGCCGCGTCGGCTCACGTCGGGGTCCGGGGCCGCGACGTCCCGCCGAGCAGGCTCAGCGACTGAGTGCCCGTCAACTCGACCGTGCGGTGTGGTCCGGTGGCCGCCGGGCCGTGCGCCGGGGGCAGATGCCGACGGCGTGGGAGTGGTCGTGGGAACGGACGGCTGGGGCGACTGATGACCTGCGTGGGTCACAGGGCGGCCGCGTCTCCTGATCTGCTCGCCTGCCGCACGAGTACATCGCGTGCTGCCATCCCCATGCCAGGGCCGAACAGCCCAGGGCCGAACGGCCCTAGCGGCGTCGGACCCCCGATGGGTTGACTGCGGTGGACCGCAGGCTGCGGGCCGGCCCAACGGCGGCTCCGCGGCCGGGCCGCGGCTTGTGGAGCGTTCGGTCGGAGCGGGCGGTGCGGATGTGTACAGGAGGAGAACGCGTTGATCGCGGTCGTCGGACACAGAGATCTCAACAACAGAACTCTGGCACTGGTGGAGGCTGAACTGAGAGCGCGGCTGGACTCCCTGGCAGAGGGCGTGGCCGCTCTCGTACGGGTCGGGGCGGGGCTGCCGCTGGTGTTCGGGCGCGCCGCCCGGGAGGCCGGACGGAAGCTGACGGTACTGCTGCCGGCCCAGGGCGCGGTGCCCGCAGTGCTGCCCGAGGGGGACCGGCGCGCCGCAGGGGAACTGCTGATCCTGGCCGAGAACGTACGGTTGCTGGCCTTTGATCCGGCCGACCGCAACGCGTGTGTCAGCGCCGACGAACGTCTGGTGGAGACGTGCCGGACCGTGCTCGCCGTGTGGGACGGTTCGCCGTCGGACGGCCGGGACGCCACCGCACATCTGGTTGCCTTCGCCCGGGCGCGTGGAATCAGGGTGGAGGTCGTCTGGCCGGACGGCTCCGTGCGGGGCGGGCATGAGCACGTCGGCGCGTGAGTCGGAGCGGGTGGCGGGAGCCCCCGGGGCCGACGACCGGGAGGTCCGCTCCTCGCAGGACAGGGCGGACGACGGTGCTTCGGGGACGAGCGGCGGACAGGAGCGGACCGCGGCGCGCCAGGGATTCGCATGGCTGTTGGTGATCACCGCCGCGCTCGGGCTGCTGGGCTCCTTCGTGATCACCATCGACAAGTTCGAACTGCTCGCCGATCCCGGCTTCGTACCCGCCTGCTCGCTGAGCCCCGTGCTGTCCTGCACGGATGTGATGCGCAGCGAACAGGCGTCGGTGTTCGGCTTCCCCAATCCGCTCATCGGACTGATCGCCTTCGGGGTGGTGATGGGGACCGGCGCGGGCCTGCTCGCCGGTGCGCGCTACCGGCGGTGGTACTGGCTGGGGCTGAACCTGGGCACCTTGTTCGGTGTCGGCTTCTGCATGTGGCTGATGACGCAGGCGCTGTACGACATCGGCGCGCTCTGCCTGTGGTGCGTACTCGTGTGGGTGGCCACCATCTTCATGTTCTGGCACACGACCGTGCACAACCTGCGCCATGGCGTCCTGCCCGCCCCACGCGCTCTCGTCGCGGTGGTGCTGGAGTTCCCGCTTGTGGTCCCGGTTACCTGGTGCCTGGTCATCGTCATGCTGATAGCAACGCGGTTCTGGTCGTACTGGCAGACGTTTCTGTGACCCGTACGATGCCGGCGCTGTCGTGATGGGTGTGCACGGCCGGGAATCCGGCGGCGGCCAGCCGGGCGGCGACGGCCCGCACGGAGCCTGTCGTGGATGCCTCGGGTTCCAGGGCCAGATAGACGTGCTGTCGGGCGGCGGCCCCGGGACGCTGCGCCAGCATTCCCTCCAGGACCCCCGGACCGGGACCTGCGGAGAGACCGGCCCGACCGGCTGTGAGGACGGTCAGCCAGGGGCGTCCGCGCCGGAACGCCTCCAGATACGCCGCGTCGTACATGCCCTCACCCGCCCCCGCATCCAGCAGCAGCCGCACCCGGTGGGCACGGGACCGTTCGGAGTCGATCTGCTGGAGCAGCGCCTTCATCGCGGCCCATCCGGTCCCGGAGGCGATCAACAGAACGTCGGCGGAGGGGGTGTGATCGGGCAGGACAAGCGCGCCGCGCGGCGCGCTGAGGCGGACGGTGCCGCCTTCCCGCGTGCCGTGCACCAGCGCATCGCTCACCCCGTCGGCGCCCCGGGCCCGTACATGGAATTCCAACTCGCCGTCCGGATGCGGCGCGCGGGCAAGGTAGTAAGGACGCCATGCCTGCTCCTGCAGCGGCGACTCCAAGGACGCGTACTGCCCGGCCCTGAAGGAGTAGGGCTGATGGGGGCGCACCCTCAGCACCGCGAGATCCGGAGTACGGAACTCGTGCGAGGTCACTGTCGCCTCCCAGCTCGGCGGTTCGGCGATCGCCTCGTCCGCGCCCCTGACCATCGCCGAAACGGCCAGCCGCAGCATCCGCAGCCAGGCGTCCTCCAGCGCACCGGTCCACCGGGCGCCCGCACGCACGCGCAGCGCCTCGACCAGTGCCGCCTCGAACGCCTCGAAGTGCGCGGGGCGCACACCGAGTTTGCGATGGTCGCGACCCAACTGCGCGAAGGTGCCGATCGTCTCGTCCGTACGGTGCAGATTGCCGATCAGATAGCGGAAGATCCCGACGAGATGGGCCTGCTGGAACGCCATCGACTCGGGGAACAACGACCGCAGATACGGATGCCGCTCGAACATGACCCGGTACAGCTCGGCGATCAGCTCCTCCAGCGGGCTCACCAGCGGCAGGAATTCACTGATCAGCTGCTGGTCGGCCGTTCCGTCGTACGCCTGCGGTGCCTCGGCGCGCCACGGTTCGGCATCAACTCCGGCCGGGGACAGGAGGCGTCGTCGCAACCGCATCGCGTCGTGCCGCGCGAGCAGTGCGTGGTAGTCCTCGCTCGGGGTGTTCATGGACCGCTGACTCCTTGGGACAAGCACGCTGGGAGGGCCGGGACGAGGGCCCCCGTGGCGCCCGGACGATCTCGGCGGCGTCAGTACGGCACCGCGTCCTGTCTGCTGACCGGCCCCTGCCACAGGGTCTTTCGGCCCTGTTCAGAGCCCTTTTCGGCATGCTGCGAAGCCTCGGCGGAAGGACCTGCGGACGGACACACGTACTGGTTGTCACCCGTCCCTCACGACGACCACGGGGTCGTCCGCCGCGACGCACGGGATCTGCTGGAGGCCCGGGACGGCATCGGGTCCGTCGGCGAGGCGTCCGTCCCCACCACAGGGCCGGGACCGGTCCACAGGCGGTCGGCTGACGACAGCTCAACTGCCGAGGGCCCGGCGGTGTGTGGTCTCGAAGGCGGGCGCGGGCGGGGCCGGTCGGCTGCCGAATGCGTGGGGAAGTAGGGCCGGTCGGCCCCGTGGAAGGTGCCCGTCGGTCCCTGGGGAGCGTCGCCGCTTGCGACCAGCATGGTGCGGTCGGGAAGGTCCGGTCCGTCCCCTCGTGATCCGCCGGACCTTCCCGACCGCTCCATGGAGCCGTCCGCGTGCGGCCGGGGCGCGTTCGGAGAACTGCCAGAGCTGGAGGACACGGTCCGGTGGACGCAATGGAATCGCAGGGCAATCAGGCCGCCCCTGCATATGGCCCCAAGCCCCCCGGCCCCGGGGCCGACCCCGCCGGCGCGCGGGCCGTCACCGTCGACGCGGAGGGCACCCCGGCCGGTCTCCGGCCGGCTCGGGCGGGCACGACTCGGCCCGGCACCGATCTGCCGGGCCGTTCCTCGCGCGGCCGGATCGTCGTCTCGTGGCTCACGACGACCGACCACAAGCAGATCGGCACGCTCTATCTCGTCACCGCGTTCGCCTTCTTCCTGATCGGTGGGGCGATGGCGCTGGTGATGCGCGCCGAACTCGCGCGTCCCGGGACGCAGATCATGTCCAACGAGCAGTTCAACCAGGCATTCACGATGCATGGCTCGGTGATGCTGCTGCTGTTCGCCATGCCGCTGTTCACGGGATTCGCCAACTGGCTCATGCCGCTCCAGATAGGCGCACCCGATGTGGCCTTTCCGCGGCTGAACATGCTGGCCTACTGGTTGTTCCTCTTCGGTTCACTGATCGCCGCGGGAGGGTTTCTCACTCCTCAAGGAGCTGCCGACTTCGGCTGGTTCGCCTATGCCCCGCTGTCCGACGCAGTTCACTCGCCGGGCGTCGGCGCCGATATGTGGATCATGGGCGTGGCACTGTCCGGCTTCGGTTCCATTCTCGGAGCGGTGAACTTCATCACCACCATCATCTGCATGCGTGCCCCGGGAATGACCATGTTCCGGATGTCGATCTTCACCTGGAACGTACTGCTGACCGCCGTACTCATCCTCCTGGTCTTCCCGGTCCTCGCCGCAGCACTCCTCGCGCTGGAGATGGACCGGAAGTTCGGCTCGCACATCTTCGACGCCGCCAACGGGGGTGCACTTCTGTGGCAGCACCTGTTCTGGTTCTTCGGGCACCCTGAGGTCTATGTGTTGGCTCTGCCGTTCTTCGGCATCGTCTCCGAGGTCATTCCGGTCTTCTCCCGAAAGCCGATGTTCGGCTATATCGGTCTCATTTCCGCGACGATAGCCATTGCCGGGTTGTCCGTCACCGTCTGGGCCCACCACATGTATGTCACCGGTGGTGTACTGCTGCCCTTCTTCTCCTTCATGACCTTCCTGATCGCCGTACCGACCGGAGTGAAGTTCTTCAACTGGATCGGCACGATGTGGAAGGGGTCGCTGTCTTTCGAGACGCCGATGCTGTGGACCACCGGATTTCTGATCACCTTCGTCTTCGGTGGACTGACCGGGGTCATCCTGGCCTCACCACCACTGGACTTCCACGTCTCCGACTCGTATTTCGTGGTCGCCCACTTCCACTACACACTCTTCGGTACGGTCGTCTACGCGATGTTCGCCGGATTCCACTTCTGGTGGCCGAAGTTCACCGGCAAGATGCTCGACGAGCGTCTGGGGAAGATCACCTTCTGGGTGCTGACGGTCGGATTCCATCTCACGTTCCTGGTGCAGCACTGGCTCGGTGTGGAGGGAATGCCCCGCCGATACGCTGACTATCTCGCCGCCGACGGCTTCACCGCCCTCAACACCCTTTCCACCATCGGCTCATTCCTGCTCGGGCTGTCGTTCCTCCCCTTTTTCTACAACATCTGGAAGACCGCTCAGTACGGCAAGAAGGTAACCGTCGACGACCCCTGGGGTTATGGCCGCTCCCTGGAATGGGCCACGTCGTGTCCTCCTCCCCGGCACAACTTCATCGCCCTGCCCCGAATCCGCAGCGAGTCCCCGGCCTTCGATCTGCACCATCCGGAGATTGCCGCGCTCGACCCCGCCGTACCGCACTGACCTCTGAGCCCGTCCACCACCGCAAGCCCCGCTCCTGAGGAGAGTGCTGTCCGATGTCCCATGGTGTTCTGGCGCTCGGCGTCGCCGTGCTCTGCGTATCGGGCAACGTCTGGTACCTGCCCGCCTGCATCGACCTGCGTGCCGGGCAGGACCGGCCGCGCTCCCGCCGGCTGGTCGCGGCCGCTGTACTGGCCGGGTGGGGATCGGCGGCTCTCACGATGCTCCTGCTGCTCACGCCGGTCACCCTGTCCGCGGTCGCGCTGGTGGCGGTCGCGGGCACCATCGCCACGGTGTCCCTGGCCTTCCGCGCGCGGCTGAGCCGCGGCCAGGAGCAGCGTGAAGAGGAGGCCCGCTGGGCCGCGCTCCTCCGTTGACCAACGCGTTCGCGTCCGGAACAGAACCCGGCGTACAGCCCGACCCGTCTGCCGCTTTCTCACCACCTGGATGCGACGGCCTGTCCACGGAAAGAGGCGGCGGTCTGGCGGTCTGGCTACGGAAAGCCGTACCGTCCCCGCAGACGCACGAAACGGGCTGCCGTCAGCAACCGCACGGTGACCAGCCCCGAGGAGGTGCGCCGGAACGAGATGACTTCCTCGTCCCCTCCCGGCCCGATGGGCTGTACCAGACGGCCGTCGAGCCGCAACTGCTCGATCAGTGGCACGGGGACCTCGGGGAATGCGGCGGACACGAGGATGGCGTCATAAGGAGCGAGGTCCGGCACGCCGCCGCTGCCGTCCCCGATCCGTAGTTCCACGTTCCGGATGTCCTGGCCGACCAGATTGCGCCGGGCCTGAGCGGCGATGCCCGGCCACATCTCGATGCTCACCACGTCGGCCGTCAGCCGGGCGAGCAGCGCGGTCTGGAAGCCGAGTCCCGTACCGACCTCCAGTACATGTTCGTCCCCGGCCAGGCCGAGGCTCTCGATCATCATGGCCGACAGCGAGGGCTGCGTGGTCACCTGCTCGTAGCCGATCGGCACCGGTACGTCGTCGTAAGCGGCCGCCGCACGGTTGCTGGGGACGAACTGCTCCCGCGGCGTCGTACGCACAGCCTGGAGCAGGCGCTCATCAGCGATCCCGGCCGCACGGAGGGCCCGTACGAGATCATCGGGAGTACGGGCGGAATCTCGCGAGCGCATCGGGTGCTCAGGTGTGATCGACCGGCTGTGCGAACCTCTGCCGGTGGGCGCAGTGCGCACAGCGGAAGAACTGCCCCTCGGCCTGCAGACCGTGGCCGGGAGGGTGGCTCCGACGGTTGGTGCACACCGGAGACAACCGCCGGGCAGTGCATTCCGGACTGTCGAAGACGTGCACAGCTCCCTCCGCCGCTACCTCGAACGCCATGTCGTAGTCGTCGTTGCGGAGGCACACTGTCACGAACGTTCACTCCTTGATGGACTGCGGGCCGGTGGCTCGCATGCGGCCGGCACTCGGCCCGGCTCCCGCTCGAAGGGCTGTTTCCGACTCACCGACCCACCGACTCATCTTCCACGGGCCCGATGCATGGATGCGTCCGTGCGCAGGGATCACACGGCTGGGCCCCAACCGGTTGGCCACCGGGTGGCACACCTCCTCTTCCTTCCAGGATGCCGTGCACCCCGTCCTTCCGATGCCGTCGCCGCAGGCTCACGCTGCGCCGACGCGCGGGCGGCCCCGAAGGGTGCCGTACTCGGCTGTCTTTTTCTTCCCGGTGCCTTGTCGGCTCCGGGCCCGGCCTGCCCCCACGGCCGGTAGCGTGGGCAGCGGAGACGGAGCCCTGAGAAAGGCAAGAGCGGGAAATCATGCGGATGATCTTCAATCCCGCGGAGGAGAACGAGTACGCGGCGGCCTGTGATCTTCTTGTCCACCGGTTCGACCGGTGGGCCCGGGAGAACGGGATCGACGCCGATCCGTTCGTCGTCGAAGCCGCACTGGAGTACCGCCATATCGGTACGCCGGACGGCAGGCTGGGACTATGGGACCAGCGGCACATCGAGGAGTTCCTGCTCGACTGGGTTCCGCGGTCGGTGACCGTACTTCCCGACGAGGAGCCCGCCGATGTGCCGGGCACTCTGCGGGCCCTGCTGCGGTATCTGGATGCCGTCCACCTCGCGGATCCCCGAGGGGCGTCCCTGCCCGAGGGGCTGGAGGCCGTCGACGCGGCAGCGCCGCGCCACGCGGAGGCGATGGCCGATCGCAGCCGCTGGGGCACGGCGAAGTTCTGGATCACCATCGCCGCGGAGCAGGGCGTCGACGTCCGCGACGAGCATGCGTTGCAGGACTTCGTGGGGCGGGCACAGCGCGAAGAGGTGCCCTACGACCCCGAGGTGCTTCAGGCCATCGTCGAGCGGCAGTTGCGCAGTTCCGGGCCCGTTCGGTCCGAGCCGCAGCTCCCGATCGCGCTTCCGGGCGACGACGTCCTGCGGGAGCAGGCCGACCGGTCACCGGTCCTGCGGCAGTTGCGCGGCCTTGCCGAATGGGCGGGGCGCGAGGGCCGGGTGCTCACCGGCTCCGGCAGGCTGCGGCTGTCCGATGCGCGGGAGCTCGTGGAGCGACTGGACACCGGAGACAGCACCGACTCGGTCCGCTCGTCCGCGGATCTGCCGCGCCTCGACCTCCTTGTGGAGTGGGCGAAGACGGCGAGGCTGATACGAGTCGCCAAGGGGAAGCTGTACGCGGTGGCCAAGGCGGAGCCCGTGCTGAACGACCCGCTCGGACTGTGGCGGCGCGCCTTCGACGCGTTCCGCGAGCTGCGCGGCCCGGTGCGGGGCGCGCGCGGCGGCAGGTACAGAAAATCCGTGCTGTCCGACGTGTACGACGCCTACGACATGTACGACGTCATCCTGCCCGACGTACTGGCAACCCTCTACAGCCTGCCGTACCCCATGCCCTGGCCCGCGTTGCGGGACACCGTCCACCTCGCCCACCGCTCGCGTTCGCTGTTCGGCGTCTTCGCCGCGGACTCCATCGGGTTCGAACAAGCCGACGACGATCTGCGCACGGTGCTGGGTGTGTTGGAGAGCCTGGGGGCGATCGAGTGCCATCAGGGGATGGCCGATCCTGTCTTCGCGGATCTCGCGATGAGCGAGAACGGCATCGAGGGGTGGGCCGGAATACCGGCCGAGGACGATGACGACCTCGAGACGTCGCCCGGCGCGCTGCCGGGGATGCCGGCCGGACGTGCCGGACCGCTGGGCGAGGCCCTGCCGGACGACGCCCTGTTGGACGGCGCCCTGTTGGACGAGGAGGCCACTTGGCGGGCCCGGAGACTGAAGTCCGAACTGAGCGCCGGTCCTGTTGAGTTGATCCGTCTCACCGACCTCGGAACGGACTCCGTGCGTCGTCGGCTGCTGGCCGAAGGCCGGGACGCGCCGCTGATCGGTGAGCTTGCCCAGGCCCCGGCGGCCGGCCTGCTGGGCGTCCTCGCCGATGACTACGATCCCGAGTCCGCCCGGGCGGAGCTCGCCGGGTGGATCGCCGTTCACGGCGCCCGGCCCGCAGCGCTGGAGCAGCTCGTCCACTCGGTGCGGACCATGCCGTTCCGCACCCGGGCCGAGGCCATGCTGGACGTCCTCGTCTCCTCGCTCGACGACGGGGAGCGGCTGCTGCGAAGTCTCCGTTCGGACCCATCGCTGGCTCCCACCGCGCTGAGCCTCCTGGCCCGTCGGGAGATTCTCTCCCCCGAGGACCTGACGGAGCCGGAAAGTCTGCTCATGGTCGCTGAAAGCCTGTTGCAACTCTGTGAGGCGACCGGCGCCGACGGGATGAGACACGTACTGCGCCAGCAGGGCCGTGAGGCCGAGGAGGCCATCCGGGCGGCTCTGGCCTCCGGTCACCCGGACCGGGAGGGCCTCATGAACCTTCAGGCACTCGCCGAGCGTGTGTCCCGGGAGCGCAAGGCCCACGTCGCCCTTGTTCGGCAGCGCGGCCACCGAAGGAACGGCAGACGGGGCGGCAAGCGGCGCCGCTGAGGACATGGCGCCGGGCGACCGCATGACAGCGGTGAGTCAGCCGCCCGCACCTCGTGTCCGTCACCGCGCGGCGCCGAACGGTAACGGAGAAGATCTCCCGGCGAGCGTGCCGGTTGCCCCCGGCATACAGCCCGGCTCGTCTGCCGCTCGTACGGTCGTCCCGCTACGGCGCCCGGCAGGTAGGGAGCAGAGGGCCGGACCCGCGGCTGTCGCGGGTCCGGCCCCGTCGTGCTCCTCAGGACCGTGGGGCGCCGAGGTGCCAGTCCGAGGCGTCAGCCCGCCATCGGCAGGCGCTTGCGCGACGGCACCGCGCCCAGTTCGTCCACGGCCACCGCCTCCCCGCTGTCCGCGTCGACGTAGCTGACACGGACGACCGGGTCGTCGCCGGTGTCGCGGCCGGCCGTGGCGTCGAGTGCGAACACCACCGCGACCGGACGCGCGTTCTCCCCGTCCCCGTACACACCCGAGTACTGGAGAATGCGCCACCCGTCGTCCTCCCAGTGGTCCAGCAGGGCGGACCTGACCACTGGCGCGGCGGCCTGCCAGGCAAGGGAGTTCTCCAGGAGCTCGACGCTCGCCGCGACCGGCACCTGGTGGTTTCCGGCGGCGGTGCCGAGGAGCGGGTGCCCGAAGACACGCAGCCTCGTCCGGCGCAGTGGCAGCAGCCACCACCGGTCGAGGTCGGCCGAGAGGGCGACCAGCACCGCCGCCGCCCCGGCCAGGAGGACAAGAGCACCGGCAGGCCGCTCGGAGACCACCGGCCACCAGGTGTCCTGCGCCACCGCCACCGCGGCCCCGCCGATGAGCACGACCGCCGCCCGTGCGAACGCCCGCCAGGTGATGGGGGTGTCCTCACGTGCCGAACAGCCGCAGGAGGACTCCGGTGCCATGGTCCGGCCGTAGCCGAGATAGGCGAGGAACCCCGCCCCGAGGACCGCGGCGGCGGCCCCCGGCACCGGGTTCGCCGGAATCACCAGCAGACCTGCGGCGATCAGGAGTTCACCCGCGCCGGTCGCGCGCAGCACCGTCGTGGCCCGCTCACTGCTGCGCAGCATCCGGGCCAGCGCCGTCTTCGGTGCCTGCTGCGCGGTGCCCCGGCTGAACGCCTTGACCGCTCCGGTCCACCCGAGCAGGCCCGCGAGGACCAGTGGGGCGAGGCCCGTTGTCAGTGACAGCATCTCTTCCTCTCTCTGTGTCCTCGGTCCCGCATCAGTGCCCGACGGAGATGCGGACGACGTCCACGGAGTTGTCGGACGGCCGCCAGGCACCGAGCACCTGGGCGCTCTGCCCGATACGCAGCCGGGACAGGTCGGACGTCAGTGCGCGGCCCGCGTAGGAGGCGCTGGCGTCCGGGGCGACGTGACCGACCAGTTCGTGCTGCCCGTGGGCGAGGTGCAAACGGTTCTTCGCGATGCCGCGGATCTGCGTGTCCAGGTTCACGATGTTCACCCACACCGCGTCGGCGGCCACGGTGCCGTCGGGCATCTTGACGCCGCGCGCGTAGAGCCCGTCGCCGACCTCGATCACCTCGGCCGTGGTGGCGCGCACCTTCCACACGCTGGTGACGTTGGTCATCTGCACCCGGGAGTGGCCGCCCTGGGAGCCCGCCACCTCCAGGACGCTGCCGGTGATGCCTGTGATGCGGCCCTCCACGAAGGTGGACCTGGCTATCGCGGGGTCGAGCGAGGGCTCCGCGGCGAAGGCGGCCTCGGCATCGAGGCCGCCGAGCGCCGTCGCGCCGACGATGGTCGCGCCGCCGAGGGCGGCAGTGGTGAGGAAGCGCCGACGGCGCATCCCGTCGGCCCGGTCGTGTCGTACGGTCATGTCCGTCCCCCTCACTCGTAGATGTAGACCGGCAGCTTGCCGGAGCTGAGGTTGCCGATCGCCGAGAAGGCGGCCGGGGTCAGGTCGAGGACGCGGTTGGTACGACAGGCGCCGTTGCAGCACGTCGCCTCTCCGCACCAGTCCTTGGTGCGTGGACCGCAGTCGGTGATCGTGATGCACACCGTCGCGCCCGAGCACTGGTGTTTCACTTTCATCACCGCACCGCAGCCGCGTCTGGGGATGTTCTCGCCGCAGAGGTCGGGCCGGGTGATGTTCCAGCACGCCTGTGAGGCGTTGGGCCACGCGCCGTGGTGTGCGCTGGACTGGCAGTTGCCGCAGGCGCCGCCGCCGGCGCTGGAGCATGGGCCCCAGGCGTTGCCGCAGCAGAACCAGCTGGTTTCACCGGCCCACAGGCTGGTGGATCCGCAAGCCATCGTGTTGCCTCCCCTAGGAATGACAAGTGCATGACAAGATGCGAGTCGACCGGGGACGGGCACAGGTCAAGCGGGGATGCCCACGCCGCGGCCGAGGATGGTTGTGCGAGCGAAGCAACCCAATGATGCGCGTAGACAACCGGGTTGCATAGATGGCCTCATTCCGCACCGCCGCATGCCTCGATCGAGGGGGACCCAGGAGGCGTGCACAGCCGTGCCGGAGCGCGGCGGCGGCCGCGCGCCGCGCCGACGCTCAACCTCCCGGTTCTGCGCGAGGCCCCAGGTGGCCGGTGAACCACTCCGTGGCCAGGTCCGCCACCTTGGTGAGAGCGCCAGGCTCCTCGAACAGGTGAGTGGCACCGGGGACCACGGCGAGCCGGCTCTCGCAGCGCAGCTGTGCCCGGGCCTGGCGGTTCAGGTCGAGCACCACCTCGTCATCGCCTCCGACGATGAGCAGCGTGGGTGCGGTCACCGCCGGCAGGCGCGGCCCGGCCAGATCGGGCCTGCCGCCGCGGGAGACGACCGCCACGACCTGGGAGCCCGGCTCCGCCGCCGCCCACAACGCGGCGGCCGCGCCGGTGCTGGCGCCGAAGTAGCCCACCGCGAGGTCCCGGGCCTCGGGCTGTTCGAGCAGCCAACGAGTCGTGTCGGTCAGACGGCGGGCCAGCAGGGAGGTGTCGAAGACGTTGGCCCGGTCCAGTTCCTCCTGCGCCGTGAGGAGGTCGAACAGCAGCGTGGCCAGGCCGACCTTGTTCAGCGAGGTCGCGACGGAGCGGTTGCGCGGGCTGTGCCGGCTGCTGCCGCTGCCGTGGGCGAACACCACGAGGCCCGTGGCCCCTTCCGGGACGGCCAGCTGCCCGGCGAGCCGGACCGGTCCGGCGTGCACGACGACTTCCGGATCCGCAACGGGCGGAGTGGCGGATCGTGCCGCATCCTGCGGGGCCGAGCCCAGCTGATCGCTCTCCGGCAGCCGGTCTGCCGCCCGTTCGAGGCAGGCGACGACCTCGGAGTCGGTGGTCTGCGCGAAGTCCTCGTAGAACTGCCCGATCCCGAGGAAACCGACCGGGGTGGACAGACACACCAGCTCATCGGCGGCGCCCTGCATCCTGGCGGTCCAGCCTTCCGGTGCCACGGGGACGGCGAGCACCACCCGGGCCGCTCCGTGGCCGCGCGCGATCAGGCAGGCGGCCCGGGCGGTCGACCCGGTGGCGACGCCGTCGTCGACGACGACCGCCGTCCGGCCCCTGACCCCGGTACGCCGCCGGCTGCCCCGGTAGCGCCGGGCACGCCTGTCCAGCTCCGCACGCTCCCGCTCCTCCACAGCGGCCAGTTCCTCCTCGGCCGTTCCCGTCGCACGCATCACCTCCTCGTTGACGACACGCACGCCGTCCTCACCGATGGCTCCCATGCCCAGCTCCGGCTGGAAGGGCACGCCGAGCTTGCGCACCACGATGATGTCCAACGGCGCTCCGAGGGCCTCGGCGACCTCCGCCGCCACCAGCACGCCACCACGGGGAAGGCCGAGGACGACGATGTCCTCGCCCGCGAGGTGTGTCAGCTGCCCGGCCAGTCGCCGCCCCGCGTCAGGGCGGTCGGTGAACTGCATGGTCCAGCCTCCTCGATGCGGCAGAACCCGGCCGCGACACCCGGCCCGGACGCCTGCACCCGGGATTCCCGGGGCGGGAAACGTGCCGACCACGGTCGGTCCTCGTGGGCGATGCGGCACGCTCGCGGCTCCTGCGGGCCGTCGGAGTCACGTTCGTCGGTGCGGGATGCGGCCCGCCCGGGACACGCTGTCCGTCGAGCCGGTCCCTTCGGTTCACCACCGACCACGAGCGGTACGGAAACGGTCCGATGCCGGCCGACCACATCGACTGCTCCGGCCGAGCCGGACGGCCGCCCTCGCGGCTCTGTCCGCAGCGCCCACGCCCGTCGATGTCGGCCGGACTTCTTGCCGGCCCTGCCTCACGCCCCACGCTACTCGCGTTCAGCAGAGGCGCGAGCGCCGAACGCTTCACCGCCGCAGCCCACCATGACCGCCGCCCCGGCGCGCCAGGGACCCATTCCTCCGCACCTCATGAATGCGGGTGAACGGATGACGTGGCCGATACCTCGGTGGGGTGCCGGTCGACGGACGGGGCAGGTGTCCACATCCCGTTCACGGCCGTCCCGGATCCGGCCGGGACGGTTCGTAGGCCCTGGACCGTCCACGCGTCGGGGGCCGGTGCCGCCCGCCGGACGGCGTCGCCGCTCTCCACCCGACCCCCTCACCGCGCCTTCGGGCACCCACGTCGACACCGGACCACCGCGGTGCGCGGCACCATCGGCCCGCACATCGCACAGCCGCACCGCATCCCGCCACTGACATACGCTGCCCGGTCCCGCTCGTTGAGAGGCGCGGCGGCCACCCCGGAGGTCTACTGGGTCTGAAGGCTGCCGCCGAACGAGGGGACAACCCACCCGTGCGATCCGCCACCGCCACTGCTGCCCGGCCGAAGGAGCTCTTCGACCGTGAGGCCGAATGGGACGCGCTCGTCGCCTTCGCCCGCGATCCCCGGCCCGGGCCTGCGGTCGCCATCGTCACCGGGCCCCGCCGGCAGGGCAAGAGCTTCCTGCTCCAGCAACTGACCTCGGCGACCGGTGGCTTCTACTTCGGAGCCCAGGACGTGGCGGAGGCGGAGTCCCTCCGGCGGCTCGGCGACCAGCTCGCCCGTCACACCGGTGCCAACCGGCCGACCCGCTGGAACTGCTGGGCGGACGCGCTCGACGCCTTCGCGACTCTCGCGAGCGAACGTCCGCTGCCCGTCGTCATCGACGGCTTCCCCGAGCTCGTCCGGCAGAGCCCCGCCCTGCCCTCCGCCGTCAACAGCGTCTGCCGCCGACTGCGCGAGGCGGGCCGGTCCAACCGGGTGAGGCTGCTGCTGTGCGGCAGCGCCATGCCGATGATGCGCCGACTGCTCGGCACTGCCTCGACCTCGGCAGACCTTCAGCTGAAGATCCTTCCCCTGGACTTCCGGCAGGGCGCGCGGCTCTGGAACATCGACGATCCGCGCCTCGCCCTCCAGGTCCACGCCGTCGTCGGCGCAAGCACCGCCTTCCGGTACGACCCGGCCGGCGAGGACATCCCGGCCGGCCCCGACGATTTCGACGCCTGGGTGTGCCGGACCGTCCTCAACCCCCGCCTTCCGCTGTTGTGGAAAGCCGGACACATCATCGAGCAGGAGCCCGACGGCTGGGACCGCGGCCTGTGCCACTCCACCCTGGCCGCGATCGCCGACGGCTGCTCGACGCCCGGCGCGATCGCCGACTGGCTGGACCGCCCGGCCACCGAGGTGCCCCACCTCCTCGCCGTGCTGCATGACTGCGGCCTCGTCCAGGGCGTACCCGATGCCTTCCGGCCGGGCGTGACCCGCTACCGCATCACCGAGCCGCTGCTCGCCTTCGACCACGCCGTCATACGCCCCAACCGCATCGCCCTGGGGCAGCAGGGTCCCGCAGAGGTCTGGAAGTCTGCACGGTCCGTCTTCGAATCCGCCGTGGTCCGGCCACATTTCGCCCAGGTGTGCCGGGACTGGGTGACCGGGTTCGCGTCCCGGGACACCTTCGGCCCCCGACCCGTCACCGCCTCCGCCGGGTCGCTTCCAAGGGGTCAGGGGCACCGGCCGGTCGACGTCGATGTGGTGGTCCGCGGCGAGGTCCACGGCCGTGCCGGGGTCCTGCTCTCGGTCGGCAGGGCGTGTTGGGACGAGGTGATGGACGTGCACCACCTGCACGAGCAGCTCCAGGTCCTGGCCGAACTCGCCGACCGCGGCGAGGACGTGAGCCGGGCTCGGCCGGCCTGCTACAGCGCGGCCGGGTTCAGCCCGCGTCTGCGCGAGGCCGAGGCGCGAGGCGAGGTGGTCCTGGTGGATCCCGACCGGCTCTACCACGGAGAGTGAGAGTCAGCATCCGGCTTTCCGCCGTGCTCCGACGGGATGCCGCCACCGGTGGTCGGTCGGCACGAGCGAAGGCGCCGTTCACGGGCTCGCCGCCCCGCGGCAGTCGATGACCGCGCCTCTTCCGCGGACCGAGCAGACGGCGGTCTGCCGCATGGGGACGTCGCCCCGGCGCGCCGTGCGGTGACGGGCAGGCCGGACCCCGTGGCACGGCTCCCAGTGGCGCGGCCGGGTTCCCGGTGCGGCGCCGGAGCCGGTTGCAGGGGCCGAGTCGTCGAAGCCACGGTGTCGGACGGGCCGGGGATCGACGAGTGCCGCAGGCCGTTGAACGGCACGGTCCGGTGGCTGCTTCGATGACGTGCTCGTCGCCGTGGGGGAGAGGCTCCGACCGGGGGAGAGGCCCTTGATCGTCGTCGCCGACACCGACGGCTGCGTGGCGCGGAGCCCGCCTGCTCGTCGGCGAACCGGGCGTGCGGGATCGCGGGGTCTGCGCCGAGCAGCCGTTTGTCGCGGACCCGCACGGAATGGGGCCTGCGGGGAAGCCGAGCCCATCTCTCCCGGTCCGCGCCGACTCATCCCTTGACGACGCCCAGTGGCACCAGGCGGACGATCAGCCGGGCCAGTCCGGCGCCCTCGGTGACGGCGGCGACCGTGTCGACGTCCTTGTACGCCTCCGGCGTCTCCTCGGCGAGACCACGCCACGAGGAGGGGCGCACGGCGATGCCCCGGGCCTCCAGCTCGCCGCGAAGCCGCTCCCCGCGGACCATGCGCAGCGCGTGGTGGCGGCTCCAGACCCGGCCGGCTCCGTGGCAGGCGGAGTGGAAGGCGTCGTTGCCGGGCAGGCCGACCATCACGTACGAGGCGGTGCCCATCGTCCCCGGGACCAGTACCGGCTGGCCCGCCCGGACGAGGTCCTCGGGCAGGCCCGGGTCGCCCGGTGGCAGCGCCCGCGTGGCGCCCTTGCGGTGGACGCACAGTGAACGTGCCACACCGTCCACTTCGTGGGTCTCGAGCTTCGCGGTGTTGTGCGAGATGTCATAGACCAGCTCAAGACCGACGTCCGCAGCGGTCGCGAAGGCATGGCGGGTGGCTTCGGACAGCAGCTGGCGGTTGGCCCGGCCGTAGTTGGCGGCCGCCGCCATCGCCCCCAGATAGGCGCGGCCCCGCGGCGAGTCGACCGGCGTGCAGGCCAGCTGCCGATCCGGGACCTGGATGCGGTACCGGTGCAGTTCCTGGTCCATCACGCGAACGTGGTCGGTGCACACCTGGTGGCCCAGGCCGCGTGAACCGCAGTGGATCATGACGCACACCTGGCCCACCCGTAGCCCGAAGGCCGCTGCGGTGGCCGGGTCGTAGACCTGGTCGACCGCCTGGACCTCCAGGAAGTGGTTGCCCGAGCCGAGGCTTCCCACCTGGTGGAGGCCCCGCTCGACGGCGCGCCTGCTCACCTGCCCCGGGGCCGCGCCCTCCAGGACGCCGTAGTCCTCGCAGCGCGCGAGGTCGCGTGGCACACCGTGGCCGCGCTCGACCGCGTAGCGAGCGCCGCCGACCAGCAGGTCGTCCATCTCCCCGGCCCCCGACAGCTTCCACAGACCGCCGCGCCCCATGCCGCGCGGGATGGTGCTGTCGAGGATGTCCATCAGCCGCCGCATCCGGTCGTGGCCGAGCGCCTCGCGGTCGATGCCGGCGGCCAGCAGTCGTACGCCGCAGGAGATGTCGAACCCGACGCCGCCGGGCGAGATGACGCCGCCGTGGGAGATATCGGTGGCGGCCACCCCACCGATCGGGAAGCCGTAGCCCCAGTGCACGTCGGGCATGGCGAAGGAGGCGCGGACGATGCCGGGCAGCGTCGCCACGTTCGCCACCTGCTCCAGCGCCTTGTCCCCCGCCGCCTGCGGCAGCAGCGCCCGCGAGGCGAACACCACCCCGGGCACGCGCATCGGCTCCCGCTGCTCGATCCGGAAGCGGTACCGGTTCTTCTCCACCAGTGCGATCTCCACGTCCCTCACCTCCAGGCGACCGTCAGCCGTCCGGTCCGATCGGCGACGGCGATGCCGAACTCGGCGCAGGCGGTGGTCAGCCGCTCGCGGATCCACTCCCGGTCCTCGCCGACCGCCAGGCGGGTATGGCAGTAGTCCAGGGCCAGCGGCACCGCCTCCACCTGCGCGGGAACCAGGTGTGCGGCATCCGGGCCGTCCAGGGTCACCAGGAAGAGGAGCCCCAGGTCGTTGCGCAGGACCGGGTCGACGGCGTAGTCGTCGACGAAGTCACCCAGGTCGTAGAGGATCCGGTCGGCGATCCCGTGGAAGACATGGGCGGAGTGCCCGGCGACCAGCGTCGCTCCCGCTGCCAGCAGCTCCGGCGCCGCGGCCGAGACGCGGCGCGGCGGCCGGGAGGTCATGTTGGGACCCCAGTGCGGAGTCACCAGTACGACATCCGCTGCCGCAGCGGCCCGGCCCACCGACTCCGTCAGCCAGCCGGGCACCCCCGCATCGAGATCGGCCCAGGCGACACCGGGACTGTTCTCCCCGGCCGCGTAGTCCTCCGGATGGTCCGTGACGCCCACCACCGCCAGCCGCACTCCGCCCGCCTCCAGCACCGCGAACTCCCGGGCCGCGCCTGCGTTCGCCCCGGCGCCGACCGCGTGGACGCCCGCCCCGGCCAGCAGGGTGCGGGTGTCCGCCATGGCGTCGAACCCGTAGTCCAGAGCATGGTTGTTGGCGAGCGTCACACAGTTCACCCCCAGTTCGGCCAGCACCTTCGCGGCAGCCGGGGGAGCACGGAAGAAGAAGGCCTTCCACGGGTCGGGCCAGCGGTGCCCGCGGTCGGAGACACAGCACTCCAGGTTGAGCACGAACAGGTCCGCCTCCGCGATCGCCTCCCTGACCCCTGCGGAGACGAGCGTCTCCGGCTCCGGCGAGCGGCGCAGCTCCTCGGCGACGCTGCGCCCGAGCATGGTGTCGCCGGCCAGTGCCACCGTGAGCGCCATGATTCCGTCCCTTTCCCGCCCCGGCTCAGACGTCGAGGGTCACCCGGCAGGTCCAGCCGCCGGGGCCACCGCGCAGCTGGAGGTCGTGCAGCGAAACGGCCTTGGGTACGGCACCGACCGGCACGGCGGTGCCGACGTCTGCCATGCGGAAGCGGACCGACAGCTCCCGGCCGCCCCCCGCGGACCGGATCGGCCCCACGTCCACATCGATCGGGATCTCACCGTCGGTGTCCATGCGGTAGACGACCTCCTCCAGGACGGACACCAGCAGATCCTCGTCGGACTCCGCCATGACCGCGTATTCGCGTTCCCCGGCGACTGCAGCCCCGGACGTGTCGGCGAACCCCTCCACGACCGCGCGCACCGCCTCACCGATGCAGCCCTCGGCCGTCGGCGACCACGCCTCCACCCGCATGTCCGCGGTGTGTGGCACAGCCCGGTGGCCATGCGCGTCGGGCTGCTTCCCCACAGGTTCCCGACCGTCCACGGTCGGCACCTCTCCGTCGTCTCCGGATGCACAGCCTGATGCCGAGTTCTCCGAGCCGCAGGCGATGCCTCCTCCAGAGTCGTCCCGTACACCGCTTCGGGGCAACCTGCACGAGGCGACGCGCGCGGTCACCGGCCACGGGGCGGTCGGCAGGGCCGGCCGTCAAGGGCCGGAAGCCGCCCGTCGGCGCCGCGCACATTCACCAGCCCCCGCCCACCCTGTTGACCGCAGGCAATCGACATATGACATACGGTAGTTGTCCCGCTGTCCTCGTGAAGGAGTGCACGCATGCCGGTCTCGCTCGGTCTCGGTCTTCCGCAGATGAAGCAGTACGACATCGGTCGCGACGTGGCCACGGTGGCACGTGCGGCGGAGGACGCCGGGTACGAGAGCCTGTGGGTCTTCGAGCGCGTGCTCTTTCCGGAGCCGGCCACCCAGGGGCTGTACGGCGTACCGGGGCTGCCGTGGCCCGATCAGTACCGCAGCGTCGCCGACCCGCTGGTCACCCTCACACTGGCCGCCGCGGCCACCGACCGGGCCCGGCTCGGCACCAGCGTCCTGGTCGCCCCGCTCCACGTACCGTTCCAGCTGGCCCGGTCGCTCGCCTCGCTCGACGTCGCGAGCGGCGGCCGGGTGGTCGCGGGCCTCGGAACCGGCTGGTCGCTCGACGAGTACGCGGCCGCCTCGGTCGCCCCCTTCGAGAAGCGCGGCGCGGTCCTGGACGAACTGCTGGACGTCTGCGCGGCCGTCTGGGGTCCGGACCCGGTTTCGTACCAGGGCGAGCTGACCACCATCGCACCGGCCGAGGTCGGCCCCAAGCCCGTTCGCCCCATCCCGGTCTATCTGCCGGCGAACAGCCCACGCGCCGGCCGCAGGCTGGTGGACCGGGCGGACGGCTGGATGCCTGTGGCCATGGGCCCCTCGACACTGGCCGAACAGTGGCGGCGGGTACAGGACCTGGCGGCCGAGCGTGGCAGGCAGAGGCCGATCGAGGTGTGTGCCCGTGCCAATGCGACGTACAGCGCCAAGCCGTTCGACGGCGCGGACCGGCAGCCCTTCCAGGGCAGCGTGGCCCAGATCGTGGAGGACCTGGTGGCCCATGCTGCAGTGGGCGTGACGGAGATCCTGCTGGACCTCCAGGCGACGACGCGGGACGCCGCCGAACTGGCCGATGTGGCGGCCGAGGTGTATCGGGCGGCCCGAGCGGCGGGCATCTGACGGTCGCGCCGAGGAAGCACCGGTCCGCCGTCCGGGGGGACCGGGCCCCGCCGGACGGCAGCACACCCCCGCATCCGCCCCTCGGATTGCGGCGGGTGCCTGCCAGGGGTTCTCCCCGAAGCATGAGCCGGTGTTCACGATCGGGTGCTGGTCACCTACGCCCGGTCCGCCCCGCGGACAGGGGGCACCGGCGGACCTGTGATCCCGATGTTGTCGCTGCCGCGGACTGCTCCACCGGCTCACTCACCTCATGCGGGCGCGATGCGCCCGGGGTGCCGAACAGCTCCTCGCCGTCCGGCCCTTCCAGCCGCTCGATGTCACCGTCACCGGCGAGAGCCCGCAGCGCCGTCCCGGCCCTGGCGCGCTGGACCAGCGACGGGAGCGGCCGCGCCATGCGCGCGGGGCGTCCTTCAGTTCGTGTGCGGGCGACCGTCGGCCGCGTCATGGGTCTGCTTCAGGGCCATGGGGTAGGCCGATGGGGCGGTGGGGCTGCACAGTGTGTCGGGGGCGCGGTGGGGGCGAAGGTCTCTGAGGACCGACTCGACCTCGCAGAGAAAGGATTGATAGGAGGTCAGGCGCTGCCATTCGGAGTCGGGGGCGCCGGGCACCGTAGCGGCGCATGCCGACCAACTTGCCACCAGTTCGGCGTACAGCGGTGTGTCACTTGCTGTCTCTGTGTACGTCTGACCCGGCATGAACGCGCCGGTGATCTGCTCGCGCGGTGCGCGCGCTCCGTGTGCCGCATCCAGCTGGGGCCTCGGACGCGGCCGGGCATGAGAGGGGCGTGGGGCCTGCGAGGGGTGCGGAATGGATGCCGCCGAGCCCCTGCCGATGGCGGTAGCGGATGAGGGTGCGTTCATGACGGTGGTAACGATCAACCGCCATTTGGGTAACTACCGTCCGACACGGCAAGATTAGATGGTGTTTCACCTTTCTTGGTGCCTTTGAGCCGAAAATCGCTTCAAATCCTGTGGAGGGACGTTGGTCCCGACATGGAACCGAGGGAGCTGTGGGAGCGTCATGCCGTGCTGGCGCGGGCCTATTTCAGGAATGACGAGGACGTGCGTGATGCGCAGAGCACCCTCGACGAGCAACAGGCGAACCGTATGCGGACGTTGGCTGCGTTCGCGGTGACGCTGGGGAGCGACGGGACCGTCGCGGATCTCCTCGGGCTCCATGAACGCGAAGTGCGCATGGCTCGCCGTACCGTCGGAAAGGACGATGCCCGGGCAATCGCCAAGGCGCTCCTGGACCACCACGCTGCCGATGCGCGCGAGCTGTCTCCCGAGGACGCGGACAGATACCCGCTGTACCCGGAACCGGAGGAGAAGCCGGTGTCCCATGACGCTCCGGCTCCACCTCCGTGGCCCCCTCACGCCCCGGGCACCCCGGAGGTTGCGGAGGAGGCGGCCCAGGGAATCGTGTCGTCGTCGGCGGTGGACGCGGTCCTGGTCGGTGCGTGGAGCACCGGGGCCGACCTCTCCGTACTGGCGGGCGAGCTCGGTCTCGATCTCCCTCGCCTCGTCGCCCGCACCCGATACCTGGAGGCGCAGGGCCGCCTCACCCAGGCTCCGCAGCCCCTGGACCGTTCCGGCCGTCACCGCCGGGTCGAAGGCGCCGAGGCGCCCACCGCGTCCCAGCCCCAGCAGTGGTACTACCCCACCCAGCATCGCCCGCCGCACCAGACGACGACGTGGGACCAGGCGACGACGTGGGGACAGCAGGCTTCTCACACCACCATGAACTCCGCGCCGATGCATGACTGGGACGGCATCCTCGATCAGTGGCAGGTCACCACCAGCCCCACATCCTCCTGGTAGGGAACCGCACCGGAACTCCCGGCGGCGGCGAGTCCTGCACCGGCGTGGCGGATTCCGTCATTCCGCTGCCGTCCGGGCCCACTTCTCCTGAAGGGGCCGATAGTCGGTGGTGTGAACTCCCGGTGGCAGGCCGCGCCGGGAGTTCCGGGCCGGTGCGACACCGATGTCCGAGGTGCTGAAAGTCGGTTGACGGCCCACCGGGCGCACGGTTTCCTGCTGCGATGAGTGATCTTCGCTTCGAACGCGTGGACGCCGAGGCCACGCTTCAGGACTGGCGGCACGTTCACAACACGATCGTTCCCACTGCCGTGTTGTCTCTCGACGAGGTGCGTGAGCGTGTCCGGCGTCACCGGTTGGAGGTGGCCTATCTCGACGATGCCCTCGTGGGCTGTTCGACGGTGCGGCCGCCCACGAGTGAGGCATCGGTGGCCACCGTCATTGCCCGGGTGCTCCCCGCTCACCGGCGACGGGGGATCGGTGCGCAACTCTACGCACGAGGGCTGGAACAGGCGCGAAAGCTCGGCGCGGACGTCATCGAGACGGTTGTCCTGGCGACCAACCCGGACGGGCTGCGGTTCGCGCACGCGCACGGATTCGTCGAGGTCGACCGCTATGTGCTGCCGGGTGACAGCGTGCCCTTCATCGATCTGCGACTGGCCTGAGCGAGTTTGTCGGCGGGCGCCCGTGCGAACCGGGCGCCCGTCGGCACGCCCGGGTCAGATGACCGGTGGCCGCCCCAGCATCGTCATCCGCCACACCGTGCGCCACCGCATCGGCTGCCGACGCCCGCACGGGGTGCGGACCCCCTCGGCGAAGCCACCGGCCCAGGCGCGCAGCCCCGTGGCCGAGCGGGTGCGGGCCACGGTGAGGAGGGTCCAGGTGCCCAGATAGGCGGGGACCAGAGGGAGCGGCAGATTGCGGCGGGCCAGCCAGACGCGATTGCGGGCCGTCATCCGGTAGTAGACCGAGTGCCGGGCCGGGGACGTCTTGGGGTGCTGGAGCAGCAGATCGGGCTCGTAAAGGATCTTCCAGCCTGCGTCGAGCGCCCGCCAGGAGAGGTCCGTCTCCTCGTGCGTGAAGAAGAACTCCGCCGGCCAGGGGCCGGTTTCCGCAAGCATCTTCATGGAGAGGGCGTGGCCACCGCCGAGGAACGCCGTGACGGGGCCGCGTCGCATCGGGTCGGTGGCGCGCAGCCGGGGGACGTGGCGGCGCTGCGTCTCGCCGTGTTCGTCGGCGATACGGAACCCGACGATGCCGAGCTGCGGGTCGGCGGCGTACAACTCCCGGACCTTGCGCAGCACACCGGTGTCGACGAGCAGACCGTCGTCGTCCAGCTCGACGACGACATCGACGTCCCCGAGTTCCGCCAGTGCCGCGATGGCGACGTTACGGCCGCCGGGGCAACCGAGGTTCTCGTCCAGCTCGATCGTGGTCACGCCGCCGGTGAGGCCCGACAGACCCGGGAAGTCGGTGAAGTCCGGGAGCGGCGAGCCGTTGCCCACGACGACGAGACGGGTCGGCAGCACGTCCTGCATGGCCACCGAGGCCAACAGCGCCTCGACCTGCTGCGGGCGGTCGCCCATGGTCACGATGGATACGCCGATGCGTGGTTCGGACAAGGTCAGCACTCCTGAGCTCGCTGCGGTGCCCGTGATCGTAGTCGCTCGATGTTCAACTGTCGGTCGCCGCCCTGCCACGGGGCGGATGTCGCTTCCCGATAGCGGATCGACCGTCAGGAACCGGGGGCGCCGTCGGCCTCACCGGTCCGTTCCGGCGAGGGGACCCGTCCCGCGCCTGCCATGTCCGGACACCGGTGCTTGTCCTCGTGTGCGCTCCAACTCCTAGCCTGCGTGGCATGGAGACAGAGATGAGGCACAGGACCCTGGGGCGCGACGGGACCGAGGTGGGTGCGCTCGGCTTCGGCTGCTGGGCCATCGGCGGCGAATGGGCGGACCGGGACGGCAATCCGCTCGGCTGGGGCGCGGTCGACGACGAGGAGTCCGTGGCTGCGATCAGGCGGGCGCTCGACCTCGGTGTGACGTTCTTCGACACGGCCGATGTGTACGGGGCCGGGCACAGCGAACGCGTTCTCGCCCGGGCCCTCGCGGGGAACCGCGACGACGTCGTCATCGCCACCAAGTGGGGCAACCGCTTCGACGAGCGGACCCGCACACTGATCGCCGGCGACAGCTCGCCCGCGTACGCCCGCGAGGCGCTCATCGGCTCGCTCCGCAGGCTCGGTACCGACCGCATCGACCTCTATCAGCTGCACCTGTCCGATGCTCCGCTCGACGAAGCCGCCGAACTCCGCGAGGCTTGCGAGGAGTTCGTGGCCGAGGGGCTGATCCTGGCGTACGCGTGGAGCACCGACGACCCGGTGCGCGCCGCGCTGTTCGCCGAGGGAGCACACTGCGTCGCCGTCCAGCACGCCTGCAATGTGCTTCAGGACGCGCCGGAGATGCTTGCGCTCTGTGCGGATCAGGGGCTCGCGAGCATCAACCGCAGCCCGCTCGCGATGGGCCTTCTCACCGGCGCGTACGGGCCCGGTCGGCGCGGTGGTGCGGGGGACATCCGGGCCACCCCGCCCGCCTGGCTGCGGTGGTTCGGGGCGGGCGGGGCCGCGGCGCCGGAGTGGGCCGCGCGGGTCGACGCCGTACGCGAGATCCTGACCGCGGACGGCCGCACCCTTGCGCAGGGCGCCCTCGGCTGGCTCTGGGCGCGCAGCCCGCACACCGTGCCGATCCCCGGTTTCCGGACGGTCGCCCAGGCCGAGGAGAATGCCGGGGCGACGGCCCACGGGCCGCTGCGGGACGAGCAGGTGGCGGAGATCGGCACGCTGCTGGCGTAGCGGGGATCCGTCCGGACCGATCCGGGCCGTCCATGGCCTCAGGCGCCCGCCGCATACCGCCAGAAGTCCCGCATCAGGGCGGGCGGGGTCGGTCCGGTCATCTCCAGCTGGCTGAGCATGATGGAGACCGTGCCGGTGGACGGAGTGAGGTGGGCCGTCGTTCCCGTGCCGCCGACCCAGCCGTAGCGGCCCGGCACGTTCCACGGATCGACGGCCTCGACATCGACCGAACCGCCGAAGCCCCAGCCCTGGCCCTCGATGAACAGGGCACTGGCTGCGCGCTGAGCCGGTGTCAGCCGGTCGGTGGTCATCTGCCGCACCGATGCGGGCGACAGCAGCCCGTCGCCGTCGGCGAGCAGCATGCGGGCGAACGCGAGCCAGTCGTCGACGGTGGACACCAGTCCTCCCGCACCGGACGGAAACGGGGGCACACTGCTCCACTGCCCGTCGGGGGCGTCCACCAGCTGAGTGCCGCCGTCCGGATCGATGCGGTAGTAACTGGTGAACCGGTCGAGCTTCGCCGGTGGTACCGCGAAGCCGGTGTCCGCCATGCCCAGCGGTTCGAAGATCCGCTCGGCGAGGAACTCGGGCAGCGGACGGCCGGTGACCCGGGCGACCAGCACACCCAGGATGTCGGAGCAGGTGTTGTACAGCCAGGCCTCGCCCGGCTGGTGCAGCAACGGGATCCGGGCCAGCGTCGCCATCCACTCGTCCGGCGCCGGGACGTCCTTCGGTTCCGGTCCCTGCTTCAGCTCACTGAACAGCGGGGCGACCCCCGGCAGCGAGAAGTCGGACGGAAATCCGTACCCGGCGCGGAAGGTCTGCAGGTCGAGCAGGGTGATCGGCCCGGTCGCCGGGACCACGTCGTCCAGCGGAGCGGAAGGCGTACGGAGGACCTTCGGCGAGGCCAGCTCCGGCAGCCATCGGTCCACCGGGTCGTCCAGCGCGATCCGGCCGTCCTCGATCAGCAGCATGACCGCCGCGGCGGTGATCGGTTTGGTCAGCGAGGCGATACGGAAGATCGAGTCCCGGGCCATCGGGGTGGTGCCCTCGGCGTCCACCGATCCGGCCGTCCGCACCTCGATCCGGTCACCACGGGCCACCAGGCCCACCGCGCCCGGAACCCGCCCCTTACCCACGTGCGCTTCCAGAATGTCCTGCAGCTCGGCCGTCATCGGTCCACCCTCTCCATGTCGTGCGATCAGAGGTAAGACTTCCGTCGCCGCCCGGAATCACCGGGCCGGTGGCACGGATTGCGCCCGATTGGCGGTCCGGGGGTGGAGAACCGGGGGAGCCTCGCGGACCGCCCGGGTGCGATTCCGGGCCGGACGGTGCGGCTCCGGACACTCGGACGAGCTCACACGGTGGCGTCGGCCTGGCTCGGCACGGATTCGAGCCGCGAGAGCAGCCGCCCGCCGCGATCCTCGGCCATGTCGAGGGTGGCCAGCACGGCGGGCGTCGAGATGCTCGGCAGGACGTAATGCAGCAGTACGGAGATCCGGCGCCCCAAGTCCTCACGCCCGCACAGGACCTGGGACATCACCTGGATTCCGGAGAAGGCGCCCGCCAGCAGTTCGGCGGTCTCACGCGGATGCACGTGCGGCAGCAGCTCGCCCTGGCTCCTTGCGGCGCTCAGCAGATGCTCGAGCCGGTCGATCCAGGCCCGGAACGGGGTACCCCGGTCGAGACCCTCGACCGCCTGGTCCATCGCCAGTCCGACACTTGCCCTCACCAGGGGTTCGTGGCGGAGCCGGTGGGCGAGAATCATTCCCTGGTCCACGAGCTCCTGAAGCTTCGTCGGCTGCGGCGGCAGCGGAAAACTGTCCAGCTGGACGTCCATCACGCCGAGCGCCAGTTCTTCCTTCGAGTTGAAGTGGAAGTACAGCGCGCCCTTGGTCACCCCCGCCCGGGCGAGGATCTCGCTGATGGTGGCGCTGCTGTAGCCGCGCTCGTCGAACACGGCGGCGGCCGCCACCAGGATCGACCGTCGAGTCTGGATCGCGCGCGCCTGCTGGGCCATCAGCTACGAGTCTCTCTAGTCGTGGCGTGGTCGGCGCCACAGGGGCTGACTGAAAGGGGAAACCGGACTGTCCGCATCTTACTGCTGGGGTGGTCGGCCTCCTAAGGGCTGTCCCGGGGTGGATCCGCCGGGACGACGTCCTGATCCGCCTTCCCTCACGCGACGCCCGCCCCCTCGCGCGTCGACCGAGGGCCGGGCACGGGCTTCGGCATCGCCCACGCCCGGCACGCCCCTCGGTGACGTCAGCGGTCCGGCCTCGGCCGGCTGCTCACTGCGCCGCGGGGATACGCGTTCCCGTGCCGCTCACCCGCACGCGCGCGTCGCCCGCGCGCAGCTCGACCGCGAGCGTACCGGGGCGGCCCATGTCCTGACCCTGGTGGAGGGTGAGGACCGCGGCGTCCGGGACGAGCGCCAGCTCGCGCAGGTACGCGCCGAAGGCGGCCGCCGCCGCACCCGTCGCCGGGTCCTCGACCACGCCGCCGACCGGGAACGGGTCGCGGACGTGGAAGACGGTCGCCGACTCGCGCCACACCAGCTGGACCGTGGTCAGGTCGAGCCGGTGCATCAGCGCTTCGAGGCGGGCGAAGTCGTAATCGAGGTCGGCGAGGCGCTCCCGGCTTC
The DNA here is from genome assembly GCF_042802415.1 of Streptomyces sp. NPDC057486. Taxonomy (NCBI): domain Bacteria; kingdom Bacillati; phylum Actinomycetota; class Actinomycetes; order Kitasatosporales; family Streptomycetaceae; genus Streptomyces; species Streptomyces sp. NPDC057486. The sequence continues at coordinate 201,124 of NZ_JBHVEE010000002.1, forward strand.
CGGCGGCCAGCACCAGGTGACGGGCGCCCGCATAGGCGACGCGTGGCGGCAGGGCCGGGTCCAGGTCGCCGGCCGGCCAGTCCAGGGCGGCCAGCGCCTCGGCCAGGTCGTCCGGGGCGACATCCGTGACATGCGGTTCGACGCTGGTGAGGGTGGCGCGGAGTTCGGTGCCCTCCCGGACGACGGTGACCGGGACCGGACCCGCCTGAGTGGTGAACACGAGGTCACCCGGGCCGTTGCGCTCGGCGAGTGCGATGGCTGTCGCGACGGTGGCATGGCCGCAGAACGGGACTTCGGCCTTCGGGCTGAAGTAGCGGATCGTGTAGCCGCGACCGCCCGATTCGCCTGAAGTGCCCGGTCCGGTCAGGAATGCCGACTCGCTGTAGCCGAGCTCCGCCGCGATCGCGAGCATCGCCGCGTCGTCGAGACGGGACGCGTCGAGGACGACCCCTGCCGGATTGCCGCCCTGCGGGTCGGCGGAGAAGGCGGTGTAGCGCAGGATCTCGGTTCCTGAAATCTCACTCATGACGCTGCTCAACTCTCCCCCGGCCCGGAGCATTCCCGCCCGGGGCGGGCCGGCGCCCCGGACCGTGGCCCACGGGCGCGATGGCGGTTCTTGACGCCGGTGCCCGCTTCGCCCGGGAGCAGGAGTCCGGGAGCGTGCCGCCCGGCTCGACGGGCGGCGCGCAGGGAATCGTCAGCCCCGGCCCACGTACGGCATCGTCGTCGCCAGGACCGTCGCGAACTGCACGTTCGCCTCCAGCGGCAGCTCCGCCATGTGCACCACCGTCCGGGCCACGTCCGCCGCTGCCATCACCGGCTCCACCGCCAGTTCGCCGTTGGCCTGGAGGATGCCGGTCTGCATCCGCTCCGTCATCTCCGTGGCTGCGTTCCCGATGTCGATCTGCCCGCAGGCGATCCGGTACGGGCGGCCGTCCAGCGACAGCGACTTCGTCAGCCCGGTCATCGCGTGCTTGGTCGCCGTGTACGCCACCGAGTGGGGGCGCGGCGCATGTGCGGAGATCGAGCCGTTGTTGATGATCCGGCCGCCCTGCGGGTGCTGCTCCTTCATCTGCCGGTACGCGGCCTGCGCGCACAGGAAGGCCCCTGTCAGGTTCACATCGACGACCGTGCGCCAGTCCTCGTAGGAGAGTTCCTCGACCGGGACGGAGCGCGGGCCGAACGTGCCCGCGTTGTTGAACAGCAGGTCGACCCGGCCGGTCCATTCCTGTACGGAGGAGAAGAGTGCGTCCACGTCCTCGGGGCGGGAGACGTCGGCGGGGACGGTGATCGCCCGGGCGTCCGGCCCGGCCAGTTCCACGGTCTCGGCGAGGGGTTCGGGGCGCCGGCCCGCGAGCGCCACCGACCAACCGGCGCCCGTCAGGGCGAGAGCCACAGCGCGGCCGATCCCGGAGCCCGCGCCCGTGACGACGGCCGTCCTCACGTCGGGGTTCAACACTTTGTTGCTCATGACGACGCAGCGTACGCCTCTCGCCCCAAGAGTCGCCGCCGGGCGGCCGGTTCGGCTCCGCGGAGTGATTCCTCGATCGTTCCCCGTCGGTTCCGGCAGCTCCGGGCCGGCCGGTGGCAATCACGACATTCACGCATATGCGCACTTCATCCCGCGGGATCGTTCGTCACGGAGGTGGGAACCAGGGCCTCACGCCTGCGTGAAGCCCTGCCTCCGTCCGGGTCAGCCGATGTTGTCCGCCGGGTAGCGGACGCCGATGCGGTGACGTACCGCATCGAGCGTCCGCATCACCGCCAGCGATCCGTCCAGCGGCACCAGCGGCGACTCCGTCTCACCGGCCCGCAGCGCCCGCAGGACCTCCGCCTGCTCGAACTGCATCCCGCTGAGCCCGTCGCCCGCGGGCCCTGAGGTGAACTCCTCCGGGTCGTGACCCTCCCGGTGCAGCACGAACCGCTCCGGGTAGAAGAAGCCGCGCGGGAAGTCGATCCGCCCCCTGGTGCCCGTGACCGACGCGGTCTGCGGGGTGTCGGCGGTGACCGAGCAACTGAGCAGCGCCGTGGCGCCCGACTCCCAGCCCAGCAGCATGCCGGTGTTCAGGTCGACGCCCTCGGGGGAGAGCAGCGCATCGGCCTGGACACGGTCCGGCTCACCCAGCAGCAGATGAGCGAACGACACCGGGTACACCCCGAGGTCCAGCAGCGCGCCGCCGCCGAGCGCCGGGTCCCGCAGCCGGTGGTCCGGGCCGAACGGACCCGCGATCCCGAAATCGGCCTGCACGGTACGGATGTCGCCGATGGCGCCGTCGGCGATCAGTGCGGTCAGCCGCCGGACGACCGGGTTGCAGTACGTCCACATCGCCTCCATGAGGAAGAGACCACGGTCCCGGGCGAGCGCCACGAGCTCCTCCGCCTCCCGGGAATTGAGTGTGAACGCCTTCTCGCACAGCACGTGCTTTCCGGCCTCCAGGCAGAGCGCGGTGGCCTCCCGGTGCGCGGAGTGCGGCGTGGCCACGTACACCACGTCGACCTCCTCGTCGGCGGCGAGCTCGGCCCAGCTGCCGTACGCCTTCGGTATGCCGAACCGTTCGGCGAACGCCTTCGCCGACGTGTCCGTACGGGAAGCCACGGCGACCACTTCCGTGTCGGGCATCGACTGCAGGTCAGCGGTGAAGGTCGCGGCGATGCCGCCCGTAGCCAGCACGCCCCAACGCACGGTCCTGCTCATGCCTGCTCCCAAGAAAGGTCTCGACCACTCCGGCTGAGCTGAGAGCATAGAGGCGGATTCAACTATTTGGAGATGAGAATGCCGGAGACCGGCGTGAGCCGAGCCCAGCACGCAGACATATCGAACGCCACAGCCGGGCCCGACACCGGTGCCGGGCCCGCCCCCACCGCCGCGGCCCGACGCACCGCACTCCTCGTCACCCTCGTCCTCGGCGGTCTCACCGCTCTTCCGCCGCTCTCCATGGACATGTACCTGCCGGCGCTGCCGGCAGTCACCGACGCCCTGCACGCCCCCGCGGCCACCGTCCAGCTCACCCTCACCGCCTGCCTCGCCGGAATGGCGCTCGGCCAGGTCGTCGTCGGACCGATGAGCGACCGCTGGGGCAGGCGCCGGCCGCTGCTCCTCGGCATGGCGGTCTACGTGCTCGCCACGGCGATCTGCGTCTTCGCGCCCACCGCGGAACTCCTCATCGGCTTCCGCCTCCTGCAGGGCCTGGCGGGCGCAGCCGGCATCGTCATCGCCCGGGCCGTCGTCCGTGACATGTACGACGGCGTGGAGATGGCGAAGTTCTTCTCCACCCTGATGCTGATCTCCGGCGTCGCACCGATCGTCGCGCCACTGATCGGCGGACAGGTGCTGCGGTTCACCGACTGGCGGGGCATCTTCGCCGTTCTCACCGTCGTCGGCGTCGTGCTCACCCTCGTCGTCTGGAAGTGGCTGCACGAGACGTTGCCGCCGGAGGAACGGCACACCGGCGGGATCGGCGAGGCACTGCGCACCATGCGCGGGCTCCTCGGCGACCGGGTCTTCACCGGTTACATGATCGCGGGCAGCCTCGCCTTCGCCGCGCTCTTCGCCTATGTGAGCGCCTCACCGTTCGTGGTCCAGGAGATCTACGGTGCCTCGCCGCAGACCTTCAGCCTGCTCTTCGGCATCAACTCCATCGGCCTGATCACCGTCGGCCAGATCAACGGCAGGCTGCTGGTGGGCCGGATCAGCCTGGACAAGGCGCTCGGCTTCGGGCTCGGCGTCATCGTCCTCGCCGCGCTCGCGCTGCTGCTGATGACGTCCGGGGTCTTCGGCGAGGTCGGTCTGGTGCCGGTCGCCGCCGGGCTCTTCGTCCTGATGTCCGCGATGGGGCTCGCGATGCCGAACACCAATGCCCAGGCGCTCATGCGTACCAAGCACGCAGCGGGTTCCGCCTCGGCGCTGCTCGGTACGTCGTCGTTCCTGATCGGAGCTGTCGCCTCACCGCTCGTCGGGATCGCGGGGGAGGAGACGGCCGTCCCGATGGCGGTCGTCCAGGTCGTGTGCGCGGTCGGCGCGATGGTCTGCTTCCTGGGCCTGTGCCGACCCTGGCAACGGCAGTCGTAGAAGCTCGGGAACGACCCGGGAGTGTCCGGCGGACCACGGCAGGGACCGCGACGCCGGGCACTCCCCACGTTCTCGTCCCCACCGGGACAGCCCTTGGCGGAGCTCAGCGGGGGGCGCGCGGGTAGCCGAGCAGATGCAGCCGGTCCAGCTCGTCCGTCCACCGGAACACGCCGACGCCTGCCTCCGCCTCCGCGCCCGGCAGGCGCACATTGGACGGCAGTCCCTCCGGGGTCCCGGTGACGACCTCGACGGCGACCGGGCGGCCGCCACCGTTCAGGGCGTCCGTCGCGTTGCGCACGCTCGTCGCGCCGTACGCGATGCCCTCGTCCGTGACGGAGGCCAGCGTCAGTCGCTTCGAACCGTCCGGTGCCTCCAGGCAGAAACCCTTCTTGGCCGTCAGGTCGAAGGCGAGGTTGCCGGCCACCAGATAGCCCCCTGAGGGCGACATGACGGCCTGCGGGTACTGGCCCGGCTTGATGGCCACCTTGTTGCACTCCACCGTGGCCACCGGTTTCCCCGTCTCCGCGTCGTGCACCGCCCACAGGTCATGGGTCTTCGCCGGCTCCTGCCCCTTGGCGAGCTGCCACTTGGCCAGCACCCAGCCGGGGGCCACGGTCGTCGGGATCCCGCTGGTGCGGTCGGTGTTCTTCGGGGCGACGTTCCGGCTGAACCAGCCGCCCTGCACCCAGAACTCCCGGGCCCCGCTCACCAGCAGGCCCTTCTTCGTCAGTCCGAACACCTCGGTGAGCTGCTTGCAGGACGGGCAGTCCTTCGGGTACTTCAGCGCCGAGGGAGCGATCTTCGAGATCCGGCCGGTCGCCGGGTCGACCACGACACTGGTCGTCCGACCGTCGCTGATCAGGATGTCGGGGCCGGAGGCGATGACGCTCGGGGCGGAGGACCACGGCACCTCGATGCGCCGCCGGGCGCCGTCCTTCACGTCGTACACATCGAGGGAGACGATCGTGTCGGCCGGGGTCAGCGCGTTCACGCCGACCTTTCCGTACGTCCAGGTGACGAAGTACTCCATGTCGTTCTTGGTGACCAGGAGCAGCTTCGGGGAGTGCTTCGAAGCCGGCGGCCGCCAGTTCTCGCCCTTCCAGCCCGCCTTCCCGGTCTCCGAGTCGATGGTCTCCAGCCGGTACTGGTTGTCGCCGACCCGCAGCAGATAGCCCAGGCGTCCCGTCGTCCGGGAGATCGCGTAGTCGGGAGAGGTGTTGACGAGCTCCCAGCCGCTTTGTGTGGTGTACGCGGGAGGAACCGTGAGCTGCGTCGCCGGGCCCGGACCCGTGGGCGTCGGCACCGGTTTCGTCGGCTTGTCGGCGTCCTTCGTGTCCTGGCTGCCCCCGGCACCGCACGTGGCCAGCAGGAGCAGCAGGGCGAGTACGAGCACACCGGCAACCAGAGTCAGGCGCACGATCTTCTGTCTCATGGTCCCCTCCGATGAGCAATCCTGGCGTCGCGCCGGTCAGCGTAGCAACTGGCCGGGGTTTACCAGGAGTTCGGATCCGGCGCTGTTCCGCGAAGGTCCCGTCCCGGACGACGGGGCGCGGGACGGGGCAGGCGCCGACCGGGGAACAACCGGTCGTATCCGCCTACAATTCGTCGGTGAACGTCACCCTCTCCACCGCGGAAACCCTGCGCACGGCGCTGGCCGGACTCCTCGACGGGCTGCCGCCCAAGCAGGCCGCGCAGGCTGTCGACCGGCTCATCGCCAACTACCGGGGGGCCACCCCCACCGATGCCCCGGTGCTCCGCGACCGCTCGGACGTCGCCGCGTACGCCGCGTACCGCATGCCCGCGACCTTCGAAGCGGTACGGTCCGCCGTCGCCGCCCTCCGTGAGGCCGCTCCGGAGTGGACGCCCGCCACGCACACCGACATCGGCGGCGGCACGGGTGCGGCGAGCTGGGCCGTCGCCGGGGCCTGGGAAGGCCAGCGGACCACCGTCCTGGACTGGGCCGAGCCGGCGCTCACCCTCGGCCGTGAGCTCGCCGAGGCCTCCGGCATCGAGGCCCTGCGCGCCGCCGAGTGGCGGCGGGCCCGGATCGGCGCGGGACTGGAGCTCGACCCCACGGACCTGGTGACCATCAGCTACGTACTCAAGGAACTGACGGCGCAGGCGCGCACCGGTCTGGTCGACACCGCGGCGGCCGCCGCACAGGCCGTCGTGATCGTCGAGCCCGGAACCCCCGACGGCTATGCCCGCGTCATCGAGGCCCGCGACCGGCTGATCGCCGCCGGACTGACGGTTGCCGCCCCGTGCCCGCACAGCGACGCGTGCCCCATCGAGCCGGGCACCGACTGGTGCCACTTCTCGGCCCGGGTCAGCCGCTCCTCGCTGCACCGGCAGGTGAAGGGGGGCTCCCTGCCGTACGAGGACGAGAAGTTCAGCTATGTCGTGGCGACCCGCTTCGCCACCGAACCGGTGCGCGCCCGGGTCACCCGCAAGCCGCAGATCCGCAAGGGGCAGGTGCTGCTGGACCTGTGCACGCGCGACGAGGCACTCCAGCGCTCCACGGTCACCAAGCGGCACGGCGAGCTGTACCGGGCCGCCCGGGACATCGCGTGGGGCGACGCCTGGCCGCCGCCCCACGACGAGGACAGCCCTTAACAGCCCTTAGAGGAGCTCACACAATGGGCGCCCGGCCCGCGACGCCTGGCACGCACGCTCCGGACGCCGCCGGGCCCGCCCTTCGGGCGGACGGCGGGACTGCCGACACGCGCCCTAGGGTGTGCCCCCCTGGCTCCGCAGCTCCTGGGTGCAGCACTTCACACTGCCGCCGCCCTTGAGCAGCTCGCTCAGGTCCATCGGGACCGGTTCGAAGCCGCGCGCCCGTAGCGGGTCGAAGAGGCCCGCGGCGCCCTGCGGCACCAGTACGTGGAGGCCGTCGCTGACCGAGTTCAGACCGAACGCGGCGGCGTCCGCCTCCTCGGCGATCAGTGCGTCGGGGAAGAGCCGACGCAGTACCGACCGGCTGCCCGGCGAGAACGCGCCCGGGTAGTACATGATCTCGTCGCCCTCCTCGTCGAGCACGCAGAGGGCCGTGTCCAGGTGGTAGTAGCGCGGGTCCACCAGATCGAGGCCGATCACCGGCCGGCCGAAGAACTCCTGCGCCTCGTCGTGCGAGAGCGGGCTGGACCGGAAGCCGCGCCCGGCCAGGAGGTACGAGGAGGTGACCGCGAAGTCGCCCTCGCCCTCGTTGACGTGGTCCGGCTCATGGATCTCGGTGAAGCCGTGGTCCCGGAACCAGTCCCGGTGCGCCTCCGCCTCCGCGTACCGCTCCTGGTACGCGAACCGGGCGCCCAGCACCCGCCCGTCGACGACGGTGGCACCATTCGCGGCGAAGACCATGTCGGGCAGCTCGGGGCGTGGGGTGAGCAGCTCGACGGTGTGGCCGAGCGCGCGGTAGCGGTCGCGCAGGTCCTCCCACTGGGCCTGCGCCAGCGGCAGATCGACCGGCTTGGTCGGGTCCATCCACGGGTTGATGGAGTAGGTGACCTTGAAGTGGGCGGGGGCGCACATCAGGTAGCGGCGTGGGGTGGCTTCACGACGGGACGCCGGAGCAGTGGCTTCGCGGGGCGAGGGGGCGGCGGCTTCACGAAGCGATGAGGGTGTGGCTTCACGAGGCAATGAGGGCTCCTCACGGACGGCAGGGGTTGCCTGCGGGGTGCCGGGGCTCGCACGGGTCTGTGCGTGAGCTCATGGTGCGCCGTTCGGGGCTACCGCGCAGTGAACCGATCGGGTGGTTCTGCGGGATGCTCCGTGACGTCTACGGAGAGATGCGGAGACGATACGTCTCGCCTCGCTCCGCTGCTACCGTGACGGGCATGGCAGAGAACAGGCCGCCCGACCCCGGCCGCCGCAGCGAGCGCTCCCGCCGGGCGATCTACGACGCGGCACTCGGCCTCGTCGGCGAGGCCGGCTACCCGAGGACGACGATCGAGGCCATCGCCGCCCGCGCCGGTGTCGGCAAGCAGACGATCTACCGCTGGTGGCCCTCCAAGGCCGCCGTCCTGATGGAGGCCTTCATCGACCTCGGCAACCGGGCCGCCGAGCAGGCCGGGGAGGCGGCGTACGCCATCCCGGACACCGGCGACCTGGCGGCCGACCTGAGGACCGTTCTGCGGGCCACCGTCGACGAGCTGAACGACCCGGTGACCGAGGCGCCCACCCGGGCGCTGGCCGCCGAGGGGATCGTCGACGCCGCACTCGGCGCCGAATTCGTCGAGAAGCTGCTCGAACCGCAGCTGCAGCTCTACGTCACCAGGCTGCGCGCCGCCCAGGAGGCGGGCGACGTGCGCGCCGACATCGATCCGAGGATTGCCCTCGAGCTCCTCGTCGCCCCGCTCACCCATCGCTGGCTGCTGCGTACCCGGCCGCTCACCCACGCGTACGCGGACGCGCTCGTCGACTACGCGCTGCACGGCCTGGCCGCTCGCTGAGTCACACCGTGCCGCACGGTCGCACCCAGTGCCCCTCCCGGAAAGGTTCACTGGCCGGCCTTTCCGGTGGCAGCACCAGTCAGTTACAGCCACGCCTGTCATTTCCGGACAAAAGATTGCAAAGAGCGCTGATCAATGCATCGGTCGGCGCCCCCGCTTCAGGACTCTGGCCACCCGGGGCGCAGGATGGTGGGACCATAGGGCAGGGGCAACGCTGAGGTAAGGGGATTGATGGGCGCCGATTTCGGCCGTTCTCGCGGCACAGAGAGCAAGTTTTCCCAATGGCTGCGCCGGCGACCCAAACCGCAGCAGCGCGCGGTCGACGACACCGCCCGGGAGGCGCTGCTCCTGGCCGTCGCCGAGGCCGGAATGCCGGTCGCGCCCGCCGCCCATCCGATCGGCTACCGATGTTCGTGCGAACGCATCGGCTGTCCCACTCCCGCCAGGCACCCCGTCTCCTTCGCCTGGCAGACGCAGTCCACCACCGACCGCGCCCAGATCGAGCGCTGGGCCCGCAGCCAGCCACAGGCCAACTTCATCACCGCGACCGGCATGATCCATGACGTCCTCGACGTGCCGTTGACCGCGGGCAGCCAGGCACTGGAGCGGCTCCTCGCCGCGGATGTCCACGTCGGCCCGGTGGCCGTGTCCGGCGAGGACCGGATGCTCTTCTTCACCGCCACCCGCGGCACCCCCGAGGACGAGGACGAGTGGTGGCCCTGCGAGCTGGACTGCCACCCCGAGACCATGGACGAACATCCAGGACTGCGTTGGCACTGCCGCGGCAGCTACGTGCTCCTGCCGCCCGCCCTGCTCCCCGGTGAGCTGGATGTGCACTGGGTCCGCGGGCCGGAGAACCCGCTGCCGGACCCGCTGACGCTGCTGGAGACGCTCACCGACGCCTGCGCGCAGTACGCCGACATGGCGGACCAGAGCGATCTCGACCACGGATCGGTGGCCTGGCCGCTCAACCGCTGACGCCGGAGCGCGGGGCCTCACGCGAGCCCTGCGGCCCCTGTCTTCCCCATCACGGCCAGCGGATCGCACGTCACCGTTCCCGGGGCCACGGCGTCACGAACCCTTTGCCGCCGTGAGCCCCGGCAGTCGGTTCAGCATGAGCACCTTGGCGCCGTTCGCAGCGCCCTTCTTCGGGACGTACACCAGCTGGCTGGAGACGCGCTCCTTGGTGAGGGTGGTCTTCACCTCACCGGTCAGCAGCGCCTGCACATCCGCGTTGACGGGCGGACGCAGTCCCTTCGCCGCGGTCTGTTGTTCGAAGTGCTTGCTGCTGAAGAAGACCAGCGCCCCGCCGTCCTCGGTCTCCAGGCCGAGCGGACCGAACGTACCGCTGTCCAGCGGCTGGTCGATGTACTGGTAGGAGAAGCCCGCCTGGCGGGTGGTCCTGCGCGCGTCCCGCCAGCCCGAGGTGGCGACCCCGGGCGCGAACACGTCCGGCGCGCCCTTCTGCAGGTACTCCGTGTACTGGGTGCCCAAGTCCTCGGGTGCCACGGAGAGTTCACTGCTGTCCGTGGCCACCGGCCGGGCCCGCCCGTCGCTGTCCTTCGCGAAGGCGGGCACCGCGGAGGGCGCCACGACGGACAGATAGGCGGCCCGCCACCCGGCGTCGGGCCCGGACCGCAGGAAGACGATCAGCCAGCGGGTGTCCTGCTTCCCGCTGTCCTGGTCGCGGTTGGAGTCGGTGTCCGCGACGAACCAGCGCGGCCAGCCTGCCTTCTTCGGGATGACATAGGTGGCGTCGGTCAGCTCCAACGGCCTGTGGTTGGCATTGCCGCCGGGGCTGTTCTTCTGCCGTGCCTTCAGACCGGCCTGGTTGATCGCGCCGAGCGAACCGGTCACCCGGTCCGCGTCGAGCGCGGGATCGTAGGCCTTGTCCGCCGCGTTGTACGCGGCGGTGAAGTCCGCGAGGGCCTTCGCGGCCTCAGACTTCGTCGCCGCCGGTACGACTTCCAGCTCGCCGTGCACCGTCACGCACCCGCTCGCCGTCATGCTCAGCACTGTCGCTGCCGCGAGCCCCGTCGCCAGCCGAATCGGCCTCAGGCTTCTCATCCGTTGCTTTCTGCGCCTTCTGATCCGTCGCCCCCACTGACCGTCCGAACCCTACCGGGGCAAGGAACAGTGCGAGCGTGGGGATCAGATACAGCGCCCACACCGTGATCTGAAGAACGGTCGGGTCGGGCTGGAAGTTGAAGGTGCCCTTCAGCAGCGTGCCGTACCAGCTGTCCGGCGGAATCGTGGCGCTGATGTCGAACGCCCGGTTGTGGATACCGCCCAGGAACTCGGCCTCCTGCAGGTCGTGGACGCCGTATGCGAGGACACCCGCCGCGACGACCACCAGCATGCCGCCGGTCCAGGTGAAGAACTTCGCCAGGTTGATCTTCAGCGCACCTCGGTAGAACAGCCAGCCCAGCATCACGGCGGAGGCGATCCCGAGGAACGCGCCGATCATCGGATGCCAGCCGTCGTCCGCGGCGTGCACCGCGCGCCAGACGAACAGCGAGGTCTCGAGCCCCTCCCGGCCGACCGCGAGCAGCGCCGTCGCGACAAGCGCCCCGGTGCCCATCGCGAGCGCCGCGTCCAGCTTGCCGTGCAGCTCCTTCTTCAGATGCCGCGCGGTGCGCCGCATCCAGAACACCATCCAGGTGACCAGGCCCACGGAGATGATCGACAGCGAACCGCCGAGCGCCTCCTGCGCCTTGAACGTCATCTCCTGCGAACCGAATTCGAGACCGGCGCCGAACGCCAGGCTGACGACGACTGCGATGCCGACACCGATCCAGATCGGCAGCAGTTTGCTCTTGTTGCCGGTCTTCACCAGATAGGCGATGAGGATGCAGACGACCAGGCTCGCCTCAAGGCCTTCGCGCAGGCCGATCAGGAAGTTGCTGAACACGTTTCGGTTCTCCTTTTCCGCTTCGAGTCCCGTTACGAGAACAGCGCCCGGCCCCACCAGTCGTCCTTGTCGCGGACGCCCGGCGGGACGGCGAAGTGCGCCGAACCCACGTGCTGGATGTACTCGTTGAGTGCGTCGTGTGCCGCGAGGCGGCGTTGTAGCGGGATGAACGCCTTACGGACATCGCGCTGGTAGGCGAGGAAGAACAGTCCGGCGTCGAGCCGGCCCAGACCGTCCGTACCGTCCGTGAAGGAGTAGCCGCGGCGCAGGATCGTCGCACCGTCGTTGCTGTCCGGGTGGGCGAGTCGCACATGGGCGGTCGGCAGCATCGCCTTGAGGAACGGCTCGTCGCGCTCCTTCGCCTTGCCCACCGGGGCGCCCTCGCCCTTGTCCCGGCCGAAGACGTCCTCCTGCTCCTGGAGTCCGGTCCGGTCCCAGGTCTCGATGTGCATGCGGATGCGCCGGGCCACCAGGTACGAACCCCCGGTCATCCAGCCCGCCTCGTCCTTCTCGCCGACCCACACATGCTTGTCCAGGGCCGCGGTGTCGGTGCCGGAGATGTTCCGGGTGCCGTCCTTGAAGCCCATCATGTTGCGCGGGGTCTGGGCGTCGGGCGTCGTCGACGACGTCTTGCCGAAGCCCAGCTGGGACCAGCGGATCGCGGTGCGGCCCATGCCGATCCTGGCGAGGTTACGGATGGCGTGCACCGCGACCTGCGGGTCGTCCGCGCACGCCTGGATGCACAGGTCGCCGCCGCTGCGGGCCGCATCGAGATTGTCACCGGGGAACTTCGGCAGATCGACGAGCGCCTCCGGGCGCCGGTCCTCAAGACCGAACCGCCCCTTGGCGAACAGCGAGGGACCGAAGCCGATGGTGAGGGTGAGCCGGGACGGCTTGAGGCCCAGCGCCTCGCCCGTGTCGTCCGGCGGTGCTTCGGCGAGACCGCCGTACGCCCCGTCGCCGACCGCATGACCGGCCGTCATCCGCTCGGCCGCCCGCGTCCACTCCTTGAGCAGGGCGATCAGCTCGGCCCGGTCCTTCGTCGTCACGTCGAACGCGGCGAAGTGCAGCCGGTCCTGGACGGCGGTGGCTATACCGGCCTGGTGCACACCGTGGAACGGCACCGCGGCGCCGCTGTCCGCGGCCGGCACGGCATCGCTCTCCGTGCGCACCGCGGCGACCGCGCCACCGGCCGCGACCGCGCCGAGCGCCAGCCCGGCACCGCCCCAGCCGAGCAGCGCGCGGCGCGACGGGGCGCGGTCGCGGGTGCCGGAGACAGCCCCCTCGGTGGTGTCCGCGCCGACGGCTTCCGTCCCGGCGGTGTTCTGGGTCTTCTCGGACATGCCTGGTGCCTCCCCGTCCGCTACTTCGTCACCGCGGCGGCGAGCTGCGACAGCGGCTCGGCCAGTGCGTTGACGGCATCCGACAGCTCCTTGCGGTCCGCCTTGCCGACCTTCTCGTACGAGGTGAACTCGTAGGAGCTCTTGTCCTTGCGGTACTTGTCCAGCAGCGTGTTCAGCGCCGCGAACTGCTTGTCCAGGGTGGCGGTCAGCGCCGGGTCGTTCTTCGAGGCGATCGGCTTCAGCAGCTCGAACGACTTCTGCGCGCCCTCGACATTGCCCTTGAAGTCGACCAGGTCGGTGTGGCTGTAGCGCTCCTCCTCACCGGTGACCTTGCCGGTGGCGACCTCGTCGAGGAGCTCCTTGGCGCCGTTGGCCATCGAGGTCGGGGTGATCTCCGCCGTGCCGACCCGCTTCTGCCAGTCGACCAGGTCCTTGTAGAGGACGGGGGCGAGGGCCTTCTCCTCGGCGCCGAGCTTCTTGTCCTGCCACAGCGCCTTCTCCAGGCGGTGCCAGCCGGTCCACTTCTGGCCGTCCTCCAGGCCGTCCTCGCGGACGTCGACCTTCGGGTCGATGTCACCGAAGGACTCGGCGACCGGCTCGGTGCGCTCCCAGCCGATGCGGGAGTCGGCGTACGCCTTCTTCGCGGCCTCGATGTCACCCGCGGCAACGGCGTCCGTGAAGACCTTGACCTTCGGCAGCGTCTCGTCGGCCTGCGCCTGCACATAGGTGCGGTAGCCGGCAACGGCCTTGTCCATCTCGGGGCTCCGCTTGACCGTGGTGCCGCCGGTGACCTCGATCTTCTGCCGGAAGCCGGCGCCCTTCATGCCCGGCTTGCAGACGACGTCGTACGAACCGGCCTTGACCTCGGCGGTGATGGTGGCCTTGGTGCCGGGGCCGATGTTCTCGCGCTCGGCGACGATGCGGTCGTCCGGGAAGAGGACGTAGACCTCGGTGACCTTGGATCCCTTGTTCTCCACGGCCAGTGCGACGTGACCGGCCGGGAGGGTCTTCTTCGACACCGCGCAGGAGTCGTCCTTCGCGGTGACCTTCACCGCGCCGTCGCCCTTGCCGTCGCTCTTCTCGGCGCAGCCCGTGACAGCGGTCAGTGCCGCCGCGGTGGCGACAGCGGTGACGACGGAGAAACGAACGGCTCGCATACGGGCTCCACACAGGCTGAAGAGAGGAAGAACTGGGGCTGGACAAAGGCGGGTGAGGCGAACCTAACTTAACCGAGGCTTACCTGACCGATACCCACCCGTGCAGTGATTCAGCTCTCACCTGGAGGGCAGGGGAGCGGGGTGATCACGGGTAGCCCATGGAAAACCCAAGAAAAGGTCAATCAATGGTCAAATGACCGGGTTCCTGTCCGTGCGGCGAACGGCGCCGCGGGATCGCCCTCGTCCGCACGCTCCGTTCCCGCCCGCAGCGGCCGCCCCGCTCGCCCTCGACAGGGGCGCCGAGCTCCCGGGCCGCGCAGACGTTTCACGCTCCTGGGCGACTCGGGTGGCTCCGCCACGACCGGCGCAGGCGCGACCGACCGGCGACCCGCCGCTCCGGCCCTGCGGCGCGACCGACGCCCGCGCGATGCTTGAATGCGCACGTGAATGACTTCGACGTACCCGCGGGCATCGACGTCGTGCGGGTGTTCTGCGGCCCCGACGGCCGACAGGGCAACGCCCTCGGGGTCGTACGCGACGGGCGTGCGTACCCCGACGAGGCGTCCCGGCATGCGCTTGCCCGGCAACTCGGTTTCAGCGAGACCGTGTTCGTCGACGATCCCGAGCGCGGTCACGTCGACATCTACACGCCGGGGCTTCGGCTGCCCTTCGCCGGGCATCCGCTCGTGGGCGTCGCCTGGCTGCTCGATCTGGAGATTCTGGAACTGCCGGTCGGGGATGTCTTCGCCCGCCAGGACGGCGAGTTCACCTGGATCACCGCGCGCCCCGAGTGGGCGCCGCCGCGCACGCTGGAGCGGTATGCATCCGTTGCCGAGGTCGAGGCGCTGAACGGGCCACCGCCCGGGGAGGGCTGGCTCTACGTCTGGGCGTGGGAGGACGAGGCGGCGGGTCGGGTGAGGGCGCGGGCCTTCCCGCGGCGCGTTGATGAGCGCGATGTCAGCCGCTCCGGTGGAGCCGGGGCTCGCACCGGGGCAATCGTCGAGGACGAGGCGACGGGGGCGGCGGCGCTGCTGCTCAGCGCGCAACTGGGCCGTGCGCTCAACATCACACAGGGACGGGGCTCCCAGATCCTCACCGCACCCGCACCGGACGGCACCGTGGAAATCGGAGGCCGCGTCCTGATGGCGGACGCGGTCCTGTCACCGGCACGGTGACGCCCGTCGGGCCGGTCCGGGCGTGTCGCCGACACTGCGACGCCCGACGGATGAACTCGAGCGTGCCGCCGGCGCCGTGACGTCCACGGCGGACCGGGTCCACCCCCGAAGGCCGGTCACCCCTGGCCCCCGCACCGCCGGGGTCCTACGCGCCCAGTGGGAAGACCTCTCCCAGCTCCTGGAGCACTGCCGTGTTCAGTGAGAACGCCCGCTTGCACTCGTCGACGATCCTCTGCTTCTCCCGGTCGTCGGCGTTCACCGCATCCAGCAGTTCGCGGTAACCCCGCTTGAACGAGGCGGGGTTGGCGATCTCCTCGAAGACATAGAACCGCACCCCGTCGCCCTTGCGCGCGAACCCCCAGGTCTTCTCCGCCCTGTCGCGGACGATCTGACCCCCGGAGAGGTCTCCGAGGTAACGGGTGTAGTGGTGCGCGATGTAACCGGCGGGCCAGGTGCGCGCGCACTCGGCGACCCGGTCGGCGTACAGGGCCGTCGTGGGCAGCGGTTCCAGGCCCTCGCGCCAGTCCGCGCCCCGCAGATGGGTCAGGTCGCGCTCCAGTTCGGCGGTGCGCATCAGCTCCGACCGTATGAACGGACCCGCGACCGGGTCGGAGCGCAGCGCCTCCGCGTCGTCCTCCAGTGCCCGGTAGACGAACCACAGCTGCTCGGTGTAGCGCGCGTACGCATCCACTCCGAGCCGCCCGCCCAGCAGGGCGCTCATGAAGGTCGAGGTCTCCGCCCGGGTGTGCTGTTCGTGCGACGCCGTGCGGATGAGTGTCGAGAAGGGCGTGGCGGTGGCGGTGGCGTCCAAGGCGGGCCTCCGGAGACCGAGGGGGCGGAAGGTCCGGAAGGAGAGGATGTCGACAGCAACTGTGCGCAGCACTGCCTGTCGACAGCCCCGATCCTGAAACTCGGGCATGCCTGGGTCGACAACTTCCCGACGGCCTGTCGGTAAAAACGATACGCCGGATCCCGCTCCTGTGCCCGGTGGGAAAGATCGCGTACGAGGGCTACGGAAGGGTGAGGATCTCCGCGCCCGTCTCCGTCACCACCAGCGTGTGCTCGAACTGGGCGGTGCGCTTGCGGTCCTTCGTCACCACGGTCCAGCCGTCGTCCCACATGTCGTACTGGTGCGTTCCGAGCGTCAGCATCGGCTCGATGGTGAAGGTCATGCCGGGCTGCATCACGGTGGTCGCGTGCGGGCTGTCGTAGTGCGGAATGATCAGGCCGGAGTGGAACGAGGAATTGATTCCGTGCCCGGTGAAGTCCCGGACCACGCCGTAGCCGAAGCGCTTGGCGTACGACTCGATGACCCGTCCGATCACATTGATCTGGCGCCCGGGGCGGACCGCCTTGATGGCGCGGTTCAGGGACTCCTCGGTGCGCTCCACGAGCAGCCGGGACTCCTCGTCCACGTCGCCGCAGAGATAGGTGGCGTTGTTGTCGCCGTGCACACCGTTGATGTACGCGGTGACGTCGAGGTTCACGATGTCGCCGTCGCGCAGCACCGTGGAGTCCGGGATGCCGTGGCAGATGACCTCGTTGAGCGACGAGCAGAGCGACTTGGGGAAGCCGCGGTAGCCGAGCGTCGACGGGTAGGCGCCGTGATCGCACATGAACTCGTGGGCGACCCGGTCGAGTTCGTCCGTCGTCACACCCGGGGCGATGTGCTTCGCGGCCTCCGCCATCGCCTGCGCGGCGATCCGCCCCGCGATGCGCATGCGCTCGACGGTGTCGGCGTCCTGGATCTCCGGGCCGGTGTACGGCGTGGGAGCGGGCTTGCCCACATACTCGGGGCGCCGGATGTTTCCGGGTACGGAACGGATGGGAGTGATCTCCCCTGGTACGAGGAGCGACTGGCCAGACATGTCAGCGAGTCTAACCAGCGTGCTTGGGGCAGCATGGCCCCGAGGAAAGGAGCCGATGATGGCCCTGTTCAAGAAGCGCACGGTCGGAAAGCCGGGCGAATGGTACTACTGCCTGGAGCACAAGAAGGTCGAGGAAGGCCCGGAGTGCCCGGCGAAGGACCGGTTCGGGCCGTACACCACGCCCGAGGAGGCCCGGCACGCCATGGAGACGGCGCAGGAGCGGAACCTGGAGTGGGAGAACGACCCCAAATGGCACGATCGTTCCACGCCTCCTGAGGCCGACGCGTAGTCCCGGCCCCGGGGCTCCGCCCCGGACGCCGTTTCTCACACGCCGGAGGGGCTCGACTGTCCGGACGCCGGGAGACCGGATGCTCCCGCCTGCCGCCGTCGTTCGGCGTCCTCGTCCGTCCCGGAGTCGTACGTGAACAGCTTCGGCAGCGCCGCCGCCAGCAGCGCGACCGAGGCCACGCACGCCACCCCGCCCGACCAGATCGCCGAGCGGGTGCCCGTCCAGCCCGCCATCGCGCCCGCCCGCACCTGACCCAGCTGCGGCCCGACGCTGTACGACAGCACCTCGATGCCCGCCAGCCGTCCGCGCAACTCCTCCGGGATGGTCTGGTTCCAGATCGTCGAGCGGCCGAGCCCGCTGAGCATGTCGCCCGCGCCCGCCGCCGCCAGGCAGCCCAGCACCAGCCACACATTGCTGAACCATCCCGCCGCAGCGATCGCCAGCCCCCAGGCGGCCGCGCCGAAGACCACGAACAGCCCGTGCCGTCGCACCCGTGAGGTCCAGCCGCTCGTCAGCCCCAGCACCAGGGACCCGACCGACCCCGCCGCGTACATCAGCCCCAGCGACCACTCGGCGTGCAACTCGTCCGCGAGGAACGGGAAGATCGTGTTCGGGAAGGCGAAGAACATCGCGGCCAGATCGATCGCGTACGTCCCCAGCAGCACCGGCCGGCTCCACGCGTACCGTGCGCCCTCCGCGATCCCGCGCAGCGACGGCTTCCGCGCGTGCGCGGCGGGCGGTGCGGGCGCCAGCCGCAGACACAGCAGTACGGAGACGGCGAACGTGACCACCGTGACCGCGTATGCCGTCGCGTGCCCGGCATAGGCCACCACCAGACCGGCCACCGCCGGGCCCGTGATCGCGCCGAACTGCCAGCGCAGCGAGTTCAGCGCGGCGGCCGCGGTGAGCTGGTCGTGCGGCACGATCCTGGCCATCAGCGAGTCCAGCGCGGGCCGCTGCAGCCCGGCGAGCGCGGAGACGCCGCCCGCGACGAGATAGAGCGGCCAGAGCGCAGGGTGGGGCAGCGCGGCATTGGTCAGGAGGACGACGGCGAGCAGCCCCAGCCCCGCCTCGGTGCCCAGGATCACCTTGCGGCGGTCCGCGGAGTCGGCGAGCGCCCCGCCGTACAGACCGAAGACGACCAGAGGTACCAGCTCGACCGCACCCATCGCGCCGACGGCCAGCGGCGAACCCGTGAGCTCCTTGATCTGGAGCGGCAGCGCGATCAGCGCCATGAAGCTGCCGAAATAGGTGATCAGGCCCTGGACCCACAGCAGCCGGAAGTCGGCCGAGGACCGCAGGGGCGAGAGGTCGGGCAGCAGCGCGGCGAGCCGGGCGGGCAGGGTGGAGGCGGAGGTCACGAGGGGTCATGGTCCGGTGCCGTACATGTCGCGTGCAACCGGTTTTGGCCGCGGTGCGCGGCCATTCACCACCGCGGTGGCGGTGGCGCGGTCAGCTGGTCGGCGAGCCGGGAGAGTCGGTCCCGGAAGCTGCGCCGGCCGCGCGGCGCCGGGGCGCCGTTCTCGCCGGCCGCGGCGCTCACCAGGTGCTGGACGGTGTCCAGGTCCACATCGTCGGTGCCGGTCACCGCGAGCGTCTCATGGGCCAGCCCTCCCACCTCCGGGTCGCCGTCGTCCAGCGACAGCACCGTCGCCCCGGCCCGGCGCGCATCGTGCACCCGCTCCAGCAGCCCGGCCCCGGGCGGCTGCGGGGCCACCAGGAGCAGCGTCTGGCCCCGCCCAGCTGCCTCGATCCGGCCCAGACCGACGGCCAGGTGGGCCGGGTCGCCCGGTTCCACCCGGTGCCGTACGAGCGTGGGAGTCAGCTCCGGCAGCCCGGACCAGGTGGACTCGTCGACGAGATGGGCCGCGAGGTGCCACGGCTCGTACGCCGCCGTCCCCACCAGCAGCAGCCCGCCGCCGTGCGGAACGACGGACGAGCGCAGCGTCCCCGCGAAACGCCGGGCTGCCGCGGGCCACTCGGTCCCGGCGAGCACTTCTCGGAGCAGGGCGACGCGTACGGCATCCATGGCCCGGCATCATGCCGCAGACCCCGTCCCCGGCACCGGCGAACGGCACCGAACCAACCGAACGGGGGCCTGCGTGACGGATGTCGCAGGAGGCCGACCTGGCCTCCCCTTCCAGGGCGGGCAGTAATGTCGGCGCCATGACTACGAACGACAGCGGCAGCGCGCCCAAGCCCCCCGCCAAGGATCCCTGGGACCTTCCCGACGTGTCCGGGCTGACCGTCGGTGTGCTCGGCGGCACCGGTCCGCAGGGCCGCGGGCTCGCCTACCGGTTCGCCCGCGCCGGGCAGAAGGTGATCATCGGCTCGCGCGCCGCCGAGCGCGCCCGGGCCGCCGCCGGCGAGCTGGGCCTCGGCGTCGAGGGCGCGGACAACGCCGACTGTGCCCGGCGCAGCGACGTCGTGATCGTCGCGGTGCCGTGGGACGGCCACGCCAAGACCCTGGAGTCGCTGCGCGAGGAGCTTGCCGGGAAGCTCGTCATCGACTGCGTCAACCCACTGGGCTTCGACAAGCAGGGCGCGTACGCCCTGAAGCCCGAGGAGGGCAGCGCCGCCGAGCAGGCCGCCGCCCTGCTGCCCGATTCCCGGGTCACCGCCGCCTTCCACCACCTCTCGGCGGTGCTGCTCCAGGACGAGGCGATCGAGGAGATCGACACCGATGTGCTGGTGCTGGGCGAGGCCCGCGCCGACACCGACCTCGTCCAGGCGCTCGCCGGCCGGATCCCCGGTATGCGCGGCATCTTCGCGGGCCGGCTGCGAGGCGCCCACCAGGTCGAATCGCTCGTCGCCAACCTGATCTCGGTCAACCGCCGCTACAAGGCGCACGCGGGCCTGCGTACCACCGACGTGTGAGCGGACGGGCGCCGACGGCCGCACCCTGCGGAGAGCGGAACGGGGCATGAGGGACACTGGACGGGACCGTGCACCGCCCCCGGACAGGAGCCGCCTCCCATGCCCCGCCTCGCTCTCTACGCCCTCGCCGTCTGCGTACTCGCCGTCGGTGCGGCCGTGGCCTCCTTCGTCCAGGGCAGCTGGCTCGGGATCGTCTGGGTACTGATGGCCGGGCTCTCGTCCAACATGGCGTGGTACTACCTCCGCAAGCAGCGTGCCGGGACCGAGGGCTGAGGACTGTCCTCGGGGGACAGTCCTCAGGGCCTGTCGACGGCACAGGCCGGGTTCGCCGTGCTCCAGAACTGGTAGGCATCGCGTCCGCAGTACGTCCTGAATTCACTCACGCCCAGTGACTGCAGCAGGCTGTGGATCGCGTCGAAGAACACGTGGTTGATCTCCGGGATCCACAGCACGCCGAAGACCGCGATCAGTCCGAACTGTGCGAACGGCTCCACCTGGCGGCGGATCCGGTACGACAACCAGGGCTCGATCACCCCGTACCCGTCCAGGCCGGGGACGGGCAGGAAGTTCAGGATCGCCGCGGTGACCTGGAGCAGTGCCAGGAACGCCAGCGCGTACCGGAACTCCCTCGGCACCCCGTCCAGGGCGTGCAGCCAGAACGGCGCCGTGCAGACGAGCGCGAACAGTACGTTCATCAGCGGGCCCGCCGCCGAGATCAGGCTGTGCTTCCAGCGGCCGCTGATCCGGCCCCGCTCGATGAAGACCGCGCCACCGGGCAGACCGATCCCACCCATGATCACGAACAGCACCGGCAGCACGATGCTCAGCAGCGCGTGCGTGTAGGCGAGCGGGTTGAGCGTGAGGTACCCCTTCTCCCCGATCGAGATGTCCCCGCTGTGCAGCGCGGTGCGGGCGTGCGCGTACTCGTGCAGACAGAGGGAGACGACCCACGCCGCCGTGACGAAGAGGAAGACCGCGAGCCCCGGGGGAGACCCGAAGGCCGTCCACACCGCCCAGCCCGATACCGCCATGACGGCGACGATCCCGAGGAAGACCGGGCTGATCCGCCGGTCGCTCCGGGCTGCTGCAGTGGTCATCAACCGACTCCGGGTGGCTGGGTGCGGGGGGAGTGCGTCGGGGCGGGCACGAACCCCGACCGTACCGGTGGCACGGAGGAAACGTCTCGCGCCGACGCGGTGGTTCCGGACCTGCGCCCGTACCCCGTGCGGAGCTGTTCCCCGAGAGAGCAGGAACTCCGCCCGCGTGATGCCCGTCCGGGACGGCCCGAACCCGGCCGGTGCCGATCGCGGAAGGCCTGACGGGCCGCCGGCCACACGGGCAGCGTGAGCGAGAAATTCCCGCAGGTCCCATGACGCGACGTAATCACCTCTCCGGGGAGGAGGGCGGTCAAGGAGAATGGGCGCGTGCGCTACAGCATCCTCGGCACCACACAGGCACTCCACGACGACGGCACGGCCGTCGTCATCGGTGGGGCGCGGCTGCGCGCCCTGCTGACCGTTCTCGCGCTGCGTCCCGGCCGTACGGTCCCGGCCACCGTGCTCGTCGACGAGGTGTGGGACGGCGATCCGCCCGCCGACGCGGTCGGTGCCCTGCAGGCGCTCGTCGGCCGGCTCCGCCGGGTCCTCGGCCATGGGGCGATCACCTCGGCGGAGAGCGGCTACCGGCTCGACGCCGACCCGGACGCGGTCGATCTGCACCGCTTCGGGCGGCTCGCCGGCGACGGTACGCGCGCACTGGAGGAGGGCGACCCGGCGAAGGCCGTGGCGGTCCTCGACGACGCCCTCGCACTCTGGCGCGGACCGGTTCTCGCCGATCTGCCGGACCGGGGCGCCGTCGCCGCCCGCTGGACGGCCCGCCGCCTGGACGCCCGCCGCGCCAGGCTGACCGCGGCGCTGGCGCTGGGCCGGGCCGATGAGGTCCTGCCCGAGTTGGTCGCGCTCTGCGCGGACCACCCGATGGACGAACCCCTTCAGGCGCTGCGGCTGCGGGCGCTGCGGGATGCCGGACGTACGGCGCAGGCGCTGGCGGCGTACGAAGAGGTGCGCACCGTGCTCGCCGACCGCCTCGGCACCGACCCGGGCCCCGAACTGCGCGCACTGCACGCGGAGTTGCTTCATCAGGAGCCGGTGCGCAGACCGTCGAATCGGGCGCCGGGACAGGAGCCGGCCCACGCCCGGGGCCGGACGCCTGCCCCGGGCCGGGCGGCTGCAGAGGCCCCCGTGAAGGAACCGGCCCGCATCCCCGCCTCCCACGCCCACGGCAACCTGCGCGCCAGGCTCACCAGCTTCGTCGGGCGCGAGGACGACATCGACGCCCTCCGTGACGACCTCGCGCAGGCCCGGCTCGTCACCCTTCTCGGGCCCGGCGGCGCGGGCAAGACCCGGCTCTCCCAGGAGGCGGCCGAATCCGTCGCGCCCGCGTGGCCGGACGGTGTCTGGCTGGCCGAGCTCGCCCCCGTCGACGACCCGGAGACCGTGCCCGAAGCCGTACTGACCGCCCTCGGTGCCCGCGAGACCGTGCTGCGCGGCGCCGGTGCCGAAGAGCTCCGGGCCGCCGAGCGCGGCGCGGGCGACCCTCTCGTCCGGCTCACCGAGCACTGCTCCCGGCGCCGCATGCTCCTCCTGCTCGACAACTGTGAGCACGTCATCGAAGCCGCTGCCGCGCTCGCCGACCATCTGCTCGCCCACTGCCCGGACCTCACCGTCCTGGCGACCAGCCGCGAACCCCTCGGCGTACCCGGCGAGTTCGTCCGCCCCGTCGACCCGCTGCCCGACCCGATGGCGCTGCGCCTGCTGGCCGACCGCGGCGCCGCCGCGAAGCCGGGGTTCCGGACCGATGCCGACGAGGAGACCGCGGCGGCCGCCGCCGAGATCTGCCGCCGGCTCGACGGACTGCCGCTCGCCATCGAACTCGCCGCCGCCCGGCTGCGCATGCTCAGCCCGCGCCAGATCGCCGACCGGCTCGACGACCGGTTCCGCCTGCTGACCAGCGGGAGCCGTACCGTTCTGCCGCGCCAGCAGACCCTGCGTGCCGTCGTCGACTGGTCCTGGGATCTCCTCGACGCGCCCGAACGCGCCGTCCTGCGCAGGCTGTCGGTCTTCGCCGGCGGCTGCACGCTCACCGCGGCCGAAGCGGTCTGCGCGGACCGGCCGCAGGACACGCGCGAGGTCGCCGGTCTGCTCGGCTCGCTCGTCGACAAGTCCCTGGTCGTCGCCGCGCCCGCCGACGACGGCGAGATGCGCTACCGGCTCCTGGAGACCGTGGGCGAGTACGCCGCAGGGCGGCTCGACGAGGCAGGGGAGCGAACCGTCGTCGAGCGGCGACACCTGTTCTTCTACCGGGAGTTGGCCCGTACCACCGACCCCGAGCTCAGGGGCGCGGGGCAGCGGGCCGCCATCGAGCTCCTGGAGCGCGAGTACGAGAACCTGCGCACGGCCCTGCGGCGCGCCGTCGCCGCCCGAGACGAGCAGGAGGTGCTCTGCCTGGTCCTCTCCCTCGCCTGGTACTGGCAGATGCGTGACCTGCGGACCGATGCACGCCAGTGGTCCGACGCGGCCGCCGAGCTCGGCCCCGACCCGTTCGCCCCGCCCGTCCGGCCCGCGCCCTCGCTCCATGAGCGGTGCACCGACGCGCCGCCGCCCATGTCGTCCGAGCTGCTCGAAGAGGCGCGGCGCGGGGTGCGGCTGATCCAGCTGGTCAGCATGGACCATGCGATGGACGAGTGGACCACCGAGCAGAGCATGGAGCGGCTGCGCGTCATCGCGGGCACCTACCGGGTGGGTCAGCCGCAGACCTGCCGCGCCCCGGCGTCGCTCTGGTTCTTCGCGGTCCTGCTCACCGGGGACGTGGGCCGGCTGCGCGAGCTGCTGGACGAAACGGTCCGTTCCTGCCGGGAGTTCGGCTACGAATGGGAGCTCGCCGCCGCTCTCCAGATGCGCGCCAATGTGCTGGCCAATCGCCCCGACTGGGCGGGCGAGGCCCGAGCGGACGCCGACGAGAGCCTGGAGATCTTCAACCGGCTCGGCGATGCCTGGGGTGCCGCGGAAGCGCTCTCCTGCCGGGGCGAGGCCTATGAGAAGAAGGGCGAATACACCAGCGCGGCGGACGACTTCCTCGCTGCGATCGGCTGGGCCGAGCAGCTGGGGGCCCGCTCCCAGGTGTCGCTTCTGCGCACCCGGTACGCCTCCGTGCTGACCGAGCTCGACCGCGGCGCCGAGGCCGAGACGATCCTCCGTGAGGTGCTCACCGAGGGCCGTCAGGCGGGGCACGAGGCGATGCCGGCGGCCCGGCTCCATCTCGCCATGTGGCTGGGCCGCTCCGGGCGTACGGCCGAGGCGCGGGAGCAACTCATCGAGCTGCGTGAGGAGTTCCGGTCCGAGACGGTGGCGATCTTCGACGGGTTCGTGCTGGGCGGCATGGCGTGGCTGGACAACGAGGACGGTCTGTACGCCGACGCCCTCGACCGGGGCCGGCAGGCTCTGGTCCGGTCCCAGGACCCGCTGTCGCAGATGGTGGCACCCCAGATGTCCGCCCTTCATCTCGTCACCGTGGCCTGGGCCCTCGGCGGACTCGGTGGCGAGCGCCGGGCGGCGGACGCGGCTCGGCTGCTGGGTGCCCGGGAGGGTCTGCTGCCGGCCGGTCATGTCGAGGCGTCGCTGGAGCGCGACAACCATGCCCGGGCGGTGGAACTGGTCCGCGCCGTCCTCGGGGAGGCCTCCTACGCCGCCGCGTACGCCGAGGGCGGCGGCCTCACACTGGAGAAGGCCGCCGCCCTCGTGGACGCGTATCGGGACTGACCCCGGACGTCCCGTCCTCAGGTCCTCTTGCGGAACTTGGCGACCGCGAGCGGCGCCGTCACCAGGGTGATGGCCGCGGCCCAGCCGAGCGTCAGCCACACCGAGTGCGCAACCGGACCGCCGAGCATCAGCCCGCGT
The DNA here is from genome assembly GCF_042802415.1 of Streptomyces sp. NPDC057486. NCBI lineage: Bacteria > Bacillati > Actinomycetota > Actinomycetes > Kitasatosporales > Streptomycetaceae > Streptomyces > Streptomyces sp. NPDC057486. The sequence continues at coordinate 226,213 of NZ_JBHVEE010000002.1, forward strand.
GCCGCGTCCGCGAGATTGGACAGCGGGTTGTAGTCGGTGAAGGCCTGGAGCCAGCCGGGCATCGTGGCGGGCGGGGCGAAGATCGATGAACCGAACTGCAGTGGCATCAGCACGAGGAACCCCATTGCCTGAACCGACTGGGACGTCTTGAGGGACAGCCCGAGCAGGATGAAGATCCACATGATGGCGGCGCCGAACACCGCCGACAGCGCGACCGCCCCGAGCAGGCCGACCACCGAGGTCTTGATCTCCAGGCCGAGGGCGAAACCCATGCCCAGCAGGATCACGGTGGCGACCATCATCCGGCCGAGCTCGACCACGATCTTTGCGATGAGTACCGACGAACGGGCGATCGGCATGGTCCGGAACCGGTCCATGACGCCCTTGCGGAAGTCGTCGTTGACCCCGGTGCCGACCGCTGAAGCGATGTTCATGCCCATCATCGCCATCAGGCCGGGGACCAGATAGTTGATGTACTCCTGCCGTCCACCGCCCAGGCTCCCGCCGACCGAGCCGCCGAAGACGTACACGAAAAGCAGCGTGAAGATGATCGGCATCAGGAGTGCGTCGAACATCGACTCCGGGTCCTGCTTGATCTGGAGCAGGTTGCGCCGGACCAGCGCGCCGATGTGCCGCAGATTGCCGCGCAGTCCGATCCGGCCCTCGTCGGGGAGGACCTTCGCCGGTGCGGAGCCGGTCGGGGCGTCGGGTGTCAGAGTCGCCGTGCTCATGCCGCGACCTCCTCGGGAATCGTGTCGGTCACGGACGGCGCGGTCTTCTCGCCGGTGATGGCCAGGAACACCTCGTCCAGGCTGGGCAGCGCGGTGGCGATGTGCGCGATGGAAAGACCGCGGCCGGCGAACAGGCCGATGACGGCGGTCAGTTGGTTGTCGCTGAGGATCGGAACGTACAACATGCCCTCGTCGGGGACGGCCTGTGAACCGGCGACCCCGTCGAGACCGGCCTCGGCGAGCGCCCGGGCCATGGCGGGCAGCTGGGCCGGGTCCGTGGGCCGGATCTGCAGGGTGCGGCCGCCGACCTTCGCCTTGAGCTCGTCGACCCCGCCGCTGGCGATGATCCTGCCCCTGTCGATGACGGTGAGCTCGTTGGCGAGCTGCTCGGCCTCTTCCATGTACTGGGTGGTGAGCAGCACGGTCGCCCCCTCCGCGACCATCCGCTGCACCTCGTCCCAGACCTCGTTGCGGGTCCGGGGGTCGAGCCCCGTCGTCGGCTCGTCCAGATACAGCACGGCCGGTCTGCCGATCATCGAGGCGGCCAGGTCGAGCCGGCGCCGCATGCCACCGGAGTAGTTCATCGCGGGCCGCTTGGCGGCTTCGGTGAGCGAGAACCGCTCCAGCAGCTCGTCGGCTCGGGCCCGCGCGGTCGTGCGGGGCAGGTCGAGGAGGCGCCCGATCATGTAGAGGTTCTCCCAGCCGGAGAGCTTCTCGTCGACCGAGGCGTACTGACCGGTCAGGCCGATGATGCGGCGCAGCTGCCGCGGCTGCTTCACCACGTCGTAGCCTGCCACGGTGGCGTGCCCTGCATCGGGAACGATCAGCGTGGACAGGCAGCGTACGAGGGTGGTCTTACCGGCGCCGTTGGGGCCGAGCACACCGAGGACGGTGCCCTCGCGCACATCGAGGTCCACGCCGTCCAGAGCCTTGGTCGAGCCGTAGTGCTTGACCAGCCCCCGCACCTCGACGGCGTTGCCGCCGCTCCTGGGGTTCTTGTCGATTCGCGTCATGTCCACCATGGGACCAGCCGCCACCGACAGCCCACCGACATCCTGCCGACAGGGTGCCTGCAGAACGCCTGCAGCCGTCGGCACGCCGACAGCCCGCCGATGGGGGAAGTCGGCGGGCTGTCGTTGTGCGGGCAATGGCCAGTGATCCCCCGGAGGGGACCGGTCACGCTAGTGGAAGGTGTGCTCCGGCTGCGGGAACGTGCCGCCGACGACCTCGTCGGCGAACTCCTTCGCCGCGTCGCCGAGCACCTTGCGCATGTTCGCGTACTGCTTGGTGAAGCGCGGCACCTTGCCGCCGGTCAGCCCCACCATGTCGGTGTAGACCAGCACCTGGGCGTCCGTGTCAGGACCGGCGCCGATGCCGATGGTCGGGATGTGCAGACTGCGGGTGATCTCGGCGGCGACCTCGGCCGGTACGAGCTCCAGGACGACGGCGAACGCCCCCGCGTCCTGCGCCGCCTTTGCGTCCCGGATCAGCCGGTGGGCGGCCTCGTCGCTGCGGCCCTGCACCCGGTAGCCCATGGTGTTCACGGACTGCGGGGTCAGGCCGAGGTGCGACATGACCGGGATGCCGGCCGAGACGAGCAGCTCGGTCTGGGGGAGCGAGCGCTCGCCGCCCTCCAGCTTGACCGCCCCGACGCCGGACTCCTTGACCAGCCGGGTGGCGTTGCGCAGGGCCTGGACCGGCCCTTCCTGGTAGGCCCCGAAGGGCAGGTCGCCGACGATGAGGGCGCGCTTGGTGCCCCGTACGACGGCGGCGGAGAGGATGGCGATCTCGTCCATCGTGACGGGCACGGTGGTCTCGTAGCCGAGGTGACAGTTGCCCATGGAGTCGCCGACGAGCATGACCGGGATGCCGGCCTCGTCGAAGACGGACGCGGTCATCGCGTCGTAGGCGGTGAGCATGGGCCACTTCTCGCCGCGCTCGGTGGCGGCGGCGATGTCGTGGACGGTGATGCGGCGGGTGCTCTTGCCTCCGTACAGCGCCTTGCTGCTGTCGGTGGAGGCCCCCGCGGGGGTTGCGGGCTGGTTCTGTGCAGCCTGAAGCGTCATTGCCAACGGCTCCTTCGTCATCTCGAGGCGCCCTGACGGCGTCCCCGGATCGCGTCCATGGTGGCATCCCGGGGCCGTCCGCGGGAAGTGGACACGACTGGGCAAAGACTTTCCAATACGAGACGGTCTCGTATCGAAATGGGATACGCTCGCCGTCATGTCGATACCGTCCGGCCCTCCGGCCGCCGTTCCCCGTGTTCCCGAGGCGATCCACCGTCGCCGTTGGGTGATCCTCGCCGTTCTGATGTTCAGCCTGCTCATCGTGGTGCTGGACAACTCGATCCTGAACGTCGCGGTCAAGACCATCGCGAGCCCGTCGCCCACCGGGCTCGGAGCCACCCAGAGCGAGCTGGAGTGGGCGATCAACTCGTACACGCTGGTCTTCGCCGGACTCCTCTTCACCGCCGGTCTGCTCGGCGACCGCATCGGCCGCAAGAAGGTCCTGCTCTTCGGCATCCTGCTGTTCGGTATCGGCTCGGCGCTCGCCGCGATGTCCGGTTCGCCCGGCGAACTCATCACCTGGCGCGCCGTGATGGGCTTCGGCGCCGCGTTCGTGATGCCCGCCACACTCGCGATCCTGATGAACGTCTTCGAGCGGGACGAGCAGCCCAAGGCGATCGGCATCTGGGCCGGCAGCGTCGGCCTGGGCATCGCCATCGGCCCGATCACCGGCGGACTGCTGCTCGAACACTTCTGGTGGGGCTCGATCTTCCTGGTCAACGTGCCCGTCGTCGTCGTCGCACTGATCGCGATGGCGGTGCTGGTGCCGGATTCCCGGGACCCGAAGCCTGGCCGGATCGACCCGCTCGGGGTCGTCCTCTCCATCGTCGGTCTGGTCCTGCTGGTGTTCGGCATCATCCGCGGCGGCGAACTCGCCGACTTCGGCGACGCCGTCGTGCTCCTCTCGATCATCGGCGGTCTCGTCGTCCTGGCCGGATTCGTCTGGCACGAGAAGCGCAGCAGCCACCCGGCCATCGACATCGCGTACTTCAAGAACGGCGCGTTCTCCGCCGCCGTCGCCGCTGTGGCGCTGGTCTTCTTCGCGCTGATGGGCGTGACCTTCTTCTCCGCCTTCTACCTGCAGAGCGTGCGCGGCTACAGCGCCCTGCAGTCCGGACTCCTGATCGTGCCGCTGGCCGCCGCGCAGATGATCTTCGCGCCGCGCGCCCGGCTGGTCGTGGAGCGGTTCGGCTCCCGTGCGGTGTGCACCGCCGGCATGCTGCTGGTCGCGGTCGGACTGTCGGCGTTCGCACTGTTCGACGCCAGTACACCCATCTGGGTGATGTGTCTGGTCTTCTTCGTCCAGGGCACCGGCATGGCGCACGTCATGCCGCCCGTCACCGTGGCCGTGATGCAGGCGCTGCCGCGCGAGAAAGCCGGTTCGGGATCGGCCATCAACAACACGTTCCGGCAGGTCGGCGGGGCGCTCGGGATCGCTGTCCTGGGCTCGGTGCTGTCCACCGTCTACCGCGGTGACATCGAGGGCCACCTCGGAACTCTCCCGGCCGCGGCCAGGGACGCGGCGGGGGAGTCGATCGAGGCGACCCTCGGCATCGCGGAGAAGCTCGGTCCGGCGGGTGCCCCGCTGGTCGGCGCCGCCAACGACGCGTTCATCAGCGCCATGCACGTCACCGCCCTCGGCTCCGCGTGCGTCGCCCTGATCGGAGCCCTCGTGGTCGGAATCTTCCTGCCGGGCAGGCCGCCCGCCGGGCAGCGGACCGGACACCGCGACGACGACCGGGCCGTGCCCGCGGGCGCGCGCCGATGACGCCATGACGGCCACGGGCCCGGACGGCTGACAAGCCCCGCCCCGGTCACCCCCGGACACACCGGGCCGACCGGGGCGGGAAGCAGGACACCGCCCCGGTCGGTGAGAATCGGGACAGGGACCCGACGGGCGCGGCGAGAGGTGGAGCCAGGTGCAGGCGCAGGCGCAGGTGCAGGCGCAGGACGAGGACCGGGAACCGCGGCGCGGCCGACCGCGCAGTGCGGCGGCGGAGCGGGCGATCCTGGACGCCGTCGTCGACCTCCTGGAGACCGGCGAACCGCTCGCCGGGCTGTCCATCGAGCGCATCGCCCGGACCGCAGGCGTCGGCAAGGCCACCATCTACCGGCGCTGGAGCGGCAAGGAGGAGCTCTTCGTCGATGTGCTGCGCCACATCGAACCTCCGGAACCGAAGATCTCCGGCACCGCCGGGCTCAGCGACCTCCGCGTGATGCTGGAGTCGCTGCGCAGGCGCGGACTCGCCCAGCGCTCCTCGGTCCTCCTCCACAACGTCTTCGCGCAGATGAAGAGCCACCCCAAACTGTGGGCCGAGTACCAGTGCACGGTGATAGCACCGCGCCGGGTCGCGATGACGGCGGCCGTGCAGCGGGCGGTCGAAGCGGGCGAACTCCGGGCGGACCTGGACGTGGAGCTGATGGACGACCTCTTCATCGGCCCCATGCTCGTACGGACCATTCACCGGCCCGACGCGCCGCTCCCGGAAGACCTTGCCGATCGCATCATCCGGACGCTGGTCGAAGGCCTGGCGCCGCGCCCGACAGCTCCCGACACCACCCCGGTCCCCGCCCGGGCAGCAGCGCCCGCGACCCGTCCGTCCGGCGAAAGCGCAGGCCAGGCCTGACACGTCCGGCCTCCGCCCGAGTGTGAGCGTTGTGTCACAACGCCCCGCAAGATCCGTCCGGCCGGAACCCGCCGGACCACGCCCTTCGTCCTCGTGGCAGTACGGCCGTCGTGGACGGCAGGAAAGGCGTTGCTCATCGCCTAGGGTCGGGGAGCGCGGCGATGTGTACGGCGAAGCAGTGAGGACAGCGCGATGGTGCAGGCGTACAGGGCGGACACCGGGAACGGCAGCGGGGGACCGCAGCGCACCGGGTCCCGCTTCCGGAACCTGCGCGACAGATGGACCAGCGGCAAGGGCATGTGGCGGCGCGGCATCGTCCTCGCCGCCTGCGCGGTCCTGCTGGCCCTTGTGATGTTCTTCCACGCGGAGATCCCGAACAGGATCGGCAACCTGGGCAGCCTCTCCGAGACGTTCCTGCCGTGGTTCGGCGTGTTCGTCCCGGTGCTGCTCGTCCTGGGCCTGGTGCGCCGCTCCGCGACCGCACTGATCGCCCTGCTGCTGCCGGCCGTGGTCTGGCTCAATCTCTTCGGCGGGCTGCTCACCGACAAGTCGGGCAGCGGCGGCGACCTGACCGTCGCCACCCACAACGTGAACGCGGGCAACCCCGACCCCGCGGGTACCGCCAAGCAGGTCGCGGGCTCCGGCGCGGACCTCATCGCCCTGCAGGAGCTGCCGTCCGGCCAGGTACCCGCGTACGAATCGGCGCTCGCCGAGCGCTATCCGTACCACTCGGTGCAGGGGACCGTCGGTCTGTGGAGCAAGTACCCGATGAGCGGCACACGCCCCGTGGACATCAAGATGGGCTGGACCCGGGCCATGCGCTCCACGGTGACGACACCGAAGGGCAAGGTCGCCGTCTATGTCGCCCACATGCCGTCCGTGCGGGTCAAGCTGAACGCCGGATTCACCGCGACCCAGCGCGACGCGAGCGCGGACGCGCTCGGTGAGGCCATCGCCGACGAACAGCTCGGCAAGGTGATCCTGCTGGGCGACCTCAACGGCACGATGAACGACCGCTCGCTGAACGCGGTCACCTCCCAGATGCGGTCCACGCAGGGCGCCGCGGGCAACGGCTTCGGCTTCAGCTGGCCGGCGTCGTTCCCGATGGCCCGGATCGACCAGATCATGGTCAAGGGCATCGAACCGATGTCGTCATGGACGCTCCCGGCCACGGGCAGCGACCATCTCCCGATCGCCGCCCGCGTCGAGCTCTGAGGCAACGGTCCGTTTACCTCCTCGCATAAACCGTCTGAGAGTATTTGTTCCTCCGGGGAACGCGAGCCGACCGGCGACGGAGCCGGTGACCGCGGTGCGACCCTGCCTTCGGGCCGGGCGCGCCGCGCTGCCCGGGCCCGCCGCCCCCACGCCCTCGCCCCCACCCGGCGGCCGGTCAGCCATGCCCGGACGCGGCGGGCCGAGCTTCCTGCGGAAAGGTCTCTCCCGCCATGCCACTGGCTCTTCTCGCGCTCGCCATCAGCGCATTTGGCATCGGAACCGCCGAGTTCGTGATGATGGGCCTGCTGCCCGATGTCGCGGACGACCTGGGTACGTCGGTACCCACCGCCGGCTATCTCGTGTCCGCGTACGCCATCGGGGTCGTCCTCGGCGCCCCGCTGCTCACCGCCGTCGGCTCCCGGGCCCCGCGCAAGCGGATGCTCCTGCTGCTCATGGCCCTGTTCACCGTCGGCAACCTCGCTTCCGCGCTCGCCCCCGGTTTCGGCTGGCTGCTCGCGGGCCGGTTCCTCGCCGGGCTGCCGCACGGAGCGTTCTTCGGCGTCGGCGCGGTCGTCGCCGCGCGCCTGGTCGCCGAGGGGCGGCAGGCACGCGCGGTGGCGACGATGTTCCTCGGCCTCACGGTCGCCAACATCGTCGGCGTACCCGCGGCCACGCTCCTCGGCCAACACCTCGGCTGGCGCGCGACGTTCCTGGTCGTCGCCGCGATCGGACTGTGCTCGATGGCCGCGCTCGCCCGGCTCGTCCCGCGGGTGCCGGCCGACGCGCACCAGGGTCTCGGCCGCGAACTCCGCGCCCTCGGCAACCGGCAGGTGCTGCTCGGCCTGCTTACCGCAGTCTTCGGCTTCGCCGGTGTCTTCGCCGTCTACTCGTACCTGTCGGCGATGACGACCGAGGTGATGGGCTTCGGAGAATCCTCGGTGACACCGGTCCTGGCGCTGTTCGGTATCGGCATGACCCTGGGCGCGCTCGCGGCGGGACCGCTCACGGACCGGGCGCTGCGCCCCACCCTGTACGGCTCGCTGAGCGCGCTCGCGGTGGTCCTGGTCGTCTTCCCGTTCGCCGTGCACGTGAAGTGGGCGGCGCTGGTCATGGTCGTCCTGCTCGGCGGGATCGGCTTCATGACCACGACGCCGCTGCAGATGCTCGTCATGAACAAGGCCAAGGACGCCCCGACGCTGGCGTCCGCGTCCAATCACTCGGCCTTCAACCTCGCCAACGCGGGCGGCGCCTGGCTGGGCGGGGCCGCGATCGCGGCGGGCTGGGGCTGGACGTCCCCGGCACCGGTGGGCGCGGCGCTGGCCGTGGCGGGTCTGGCGGTGGCGGCGACGGCGGGGGTGCTGGACCGTGGGAGGCCGGGTGGGTCCCGGGTGGTGGCGGGCACGGGGGCGTCCACGACGCCGAAGTCCCACGCGGACGTGTGGTGATCACTGCCGCGCGCCGGGGAGGCGCTCCTCCCCGAGCGCCGGACGGTGTTTCTCCCGCCGGGCCTGATCACCGGTCCCTGCGCCGCCGGCCATGACGACGGCGGCCGGGCACATCGGGTCCGCCCGGCGGTTGAGGACGGAACGGCTGCCGGGGCGGGCCGGCTCCCGTCGGGCCGGCCCGCCCCGTCGCGTCACACCGACTCGCGCCACCGATTGGTGATGGGCAGCCGCCGGTCCTTCCCGAACCCCTTGGCCGAGATCTTCGTCCCCGGCGGGTACTGCCGCCGCTTGTACTCGGCGGTGTCCACCATCCGCAGCGTCCTCGTCACCAGCGTCTCGTCGAACCCGGCCGCCACGATCGACGCCAGCCCCAGGTCCTGGTCGACGTACATCTCCAGGATCCGGTCCAGCACGTCGTAGTCCGGCAGAGAGTCCGTGTCGACCTGGTCGGGCCGCAGCTCGGCGCTGGGCGGCTTGGTGATGGACGCCTCCGGGATCGGCGGCATCTGGCCGCGTTCCTCCGCGGCCCGGTTGCGCCACTTCGCCAGCCGGAAGATCGACGTCTTGTAGACGTCCTTGATCGGCCCGTACGCGCCCACGGAGTCCCCGTAGAGCGTCGAGTAGCCGACCGCCAGCTCCGACTTGTTGCCCGGCGCGAGGACGATCTGACCCTCCTGGTTGGAGACGGCCATCAGCATCGTGCCGCGCAGTCGCGACTGGAGGTTCTCCTCGGCGAGACCGGTGAGGCCCAGCGACTCCATGTACGCGTCGAACATCGGCTCGATCGGTACGGTGCGGAAGTTCAGTCCGGTGCGCCGCGCCAGCTCCGCCGCGTCGCCCTTGGAGTGGTCCGAGGAGTACTTCGACGGCATCGAGATGCCGTACACGTTCTGCGCGCCCAGCGCATCGCACGCGATGGCCGCGACGAGGGCCGAGTCGATCCCGCCGGAGAGCCCGATCAGCACACTGCTGAAACCGTTCTTCGCGGCGTACGCACGCAGACCCACGACCAGCGCCGAGTACAGCTCCTCGTCGTCGTCGAGCCGCTCGGCGTAGCCGCCGGTCAGCTCCGCCTCGTACGCAGGGACAGGCTTGTCGGAGAGGACCACACGGTCGATCCGCAGTCCGTCGTTCACCACCCCGGACGGCGCCTCGGGCGCCGCGGCGGGCAGCTCCAGATCGAGGACGACGCAGCCCTCGGCGAACTGCGGGGCACGGGCGATCACGTCGCCGTCCCTGTCGACGACGATCGAGTCGCCGTCGAAGACCAGCTCGTCCTGCCCGCCGATCATCGCCAGATAAGCGGTGGTGCAGCCGGCCTCCTGGGCCCGCTTGCGGACCAGTTCCAGCCGGGTGTCGTCCTTGTCCCGCTCGTACGGCGAGGCATTGATCGACAGCAGCAGCCCGGCCCCGGCGGCGCGCGCGGCCGGCACCCGGCCGCCGTCCTGCCAGAGGTCCTCGCAGATCGCGAGCGCCACATCGACACCATGGACCCGCACGACGGGCATCGAATCGCCCGGCACGAAGTACCGGAACTCGTCGAAGACCCCGTAGTTGGGCAGGTGGTGCTTGGCGAAGGACAGCGCGACCCGCCCGCGGTGCAGCACAGCGGCGGCGTTCTGCGGAGAACCGGCAGGCTGGCCGTAGCGCGGCTGGGCCGTCTCGGAACGGTCGAGATAACCGACGACGACCGGCAGCTCCCCGAAGCCCTCCGCGTCGAGGCGGGCGGCGAGCGCATGCAGCGCGTTCCGCGACGCCTCGACGAAGGACGACCTCAGGGCCAGGTCCTCGACGGGATATCCGGTCAGCACCATCTCGGGGAACGCCACCAGGTGGGCGCCCTGTTCGGCGGAGTGCCGGGTCCAGTGGACGATCGCCTCGGCGTTGCCGGCGAGGTCACCGACGGTCGAGTCGATCTGATTCAGTGCGAGGCGTAGTTGAGGCACGCGCCTCAGTGTAATCGTCTTTCTGACGCGATGTCCTGGCGGGCCGCACTTCCGCTGCCGCGGCCGACGCCGCCCGCCGGCACCGGGTCAGCGGCGGTAGCCGAGGACCGTCATCATGTTCATGTTCGAGTGGTAGACGTTGTGGCAGTGGAGCATCCACAGCCCCGGGTTGTCCGCGTCGAACTCCACGGCCACCGACCTGTTGGGCAGGACGATCGCGGTGTCCTTGCGCGCCCCGGGGGTCCTGCCCAGCACCGACCACTTTCCCGCACGTCCCGCGAGGCCGAACGTGTGCCCGTGCAGATGGATCGGGTGCCACATCTCCGTGATGTTGTAGAACTCCAGCCGGACACGCTCGCCCGCCCTGACCGGATGGCGCCAAGCGGGGTCGTACTTCCTGTGGTCGAAGGCCCAGTCGAACGCCCTCATGCTGCCGGTCATCTTGATCCGGATCGTCCGGTCGGGCCGGCGGGCAGCCAGCGCCACGGAGCTGTCCGCCTGCAGTTCGAAGGCCGACACCAGCTGCCCGTTCAGCTCCTTGGGCCGCACGGAGGCGGCCGGCGCCGCGCCGCCGCCGGTGCGGAGCAGGGCCAGCGCCGACGCCTTCTTGCCCTCGGCGACCGCCGTCAGCGGGAACACCCCGTCCCCGGCGGTGACCAGCACGTCGTACCGCTCGCCCATGCCCAGCAGCAGCGTGTCCGTCGTGGTGTGCCGGACCGGGAAGCCGTCCGCGTGGGTGATGGTCATCCGATGGCCGCCGAGCGCGACGCGGAAGGGGGTGTCGCCGCCGCCGTTGATGATGCGCATCCGGATACGGTCGCCGGGCTTCGCGGTGAACGTGGTGGGGTCCTTCGGGATGCGGCCGTTGATCAGGTAGTACGGGTAGTCGACATCGCCCGCGTCACCGCCGAGCAGTTCGCTCGGGGCGCCCCTCAGCACCCGCGAGGGTCCGGACGCGGACCCGGAGCGGGGCTTGTCATCGGCCCCGGAGGACCCGTGATCCATGCCGCCCATGCCGTGGCTGAGCTCGGCGAGCACCGCCTCGGGAGTGGAACCCTGCACCCCGTCGACCCAGTCGTCGAGGACGACGACCCACTCCTTGTCGTACGACAGGGGCTCCTTCGGGTCGTCGATGATCAGTGGTGCGTACAGACCGCGGTCCTGCTGGACGCCCTGGTGCGGATGGAACCAGTACGTCCCCGACTGCGGCACCGCGAAGCGGTACCTGAACTCCGCGCCCGGTTTGATGCCCTCCTGGGTCAGCTGGGGAACACCGTCCATGTCGTTGCGAACGTGGAGGCCGTGCCAGTGCACAGTGGTCGACGTCGGCAGGTGGTTGGCGAGGGTGACTGCCAGGGTGTCGCCCGCGGTGATCCGGACTTCCTTGCCGGGCAGCCGGTCCCCGAAGGCCCAGGAGCTGACGGTGAGCCCGCCCCCCAGATCGAGGCGGGTCGGGGTGGCGGTGAGGTTGATCTTCCGTACGGGGCCGGAGCCTCGCTTCGCCTCGACCGCCGCGATCTCCGCGTCGCCGGGAGAGATGTACTCCCCGCGGCTCTTCGACACGGGCGACGCGCTGTGGCCCATGGCGTCGTGATGCGTGGGGCCGGGGTTCGCGGCGTGCCGTTCCGGGGCCGTACCACTGGAGCAGGCGGCCAGAACTCCCGTGCCGGCCACGGCGATTCCGGCGCCGAGCACGGCGCGTCGAGTGGGTTGAGTGGGCATGGCTGGAACACCTCTGATGCTGTCGGTGCGGGCTGAAGGAGGGGTGCGGAGCGGCCCGCTCCTATATCCGAAGCGCCGACAACCGGGCGGGAGCCGTCATCGCGGGCGGGGGGCCGGACCACAGCGCACGCGACAACAGCGCTCCGGCGGCCACGAGGAGATGCTCCGCGGCCCGGCGTGCCATCAGCCGGCCGACGAGCAGGGCGAGACCCCAGGCGCCCAGTACGGCGAGACAGACCGCCATGGGGCCCGTGCCGTCGCCCATCGGCGTCGGCGGGACGGAGGAGTGCTTCGCCGAGGGCTCCGTCGTGGAGCTCGCCGGGTGTACCCCCTGAGCTTCCTGGTCCCGCAGGTGGTCCATCGTCACCACGGCCTCACGGCCGCCGTGTTCCGCCGGATACCCGACGGTGTGCATGGCGAAGACCCCGAACAGTAGCGCGGCAAACAGCAACAAATGTCCGTACATCGCACTACATTTCGGGCTCATGTCAGGCACCCTACCCCCGTCGGGTATGCCTCGCACGCGGGCCCGGCACCCCCGTTGTCATGGGTGCCGGGCCGACGGTGGTGTGCTGTCGAAGGCCGGTCAGCCGCGGGCGTATACCTTCTCCGCCCACGCTGCGATCTGGTCCTCGGAGAGGTGCCGGGCGAGGTCGGCCTCGCTGATCATGCCGATCAGCATCTTGTTCTCGACCACCGGGAGCCGGCGGATCCGGTGGTTCTGCATCTCCTCCAGAACCTCGTTCACCTCTGCGTTCGCATCGATCCAGCGCGGTGTTCCCTGGGCGAGCTCACCCGCGGTCACCTTCGACGGATCGTGGCCCATCGCCACACAGCCGACCACGATGTCGCGGTCCGTGAGGATGCCGACCATCCGGTCCTGCTCGCCGTTGGCCGAGATCGGCAGTGCACCGACGTTGTGTTCGCGCATCATCTGGGCGGCGCGGTCGAGCGTCTCGTGCGCGGGGATCCACTGGGCCCCGGTGTGCATGATGTCCTTGGCGGTGGTCATGGGGGATTCCTCCTGGTGCCGATGGGCACTGCGGTCCGACCCCGAGCGAACCCATCGTCATGGGTCCGTTCGGGGTGCGCGACCGCTATCACCCATTCGGGTGCATTCATGCCGCTTCGGGAGCGGTGGAATGCCTCAGGGCCTGGGCTTCGCCCCGCGCGCCGCCAGCATCTTCGCCATCGCGTCCAGCTCGGACCGCTGGGCCTCGACCATGCCCTGGGCGAGGCGCTTCTCCGCCTTCACCGTGCAGAGCTCGGCGCAGCCGCGCGCCATGGCGACGCCGCCCTCGTGGTGGTCGGTCATCAGCTGCAGGAACAGGATCTCGGCCTGCTTGCCGCTCGCCTTCCCGAGCCGGTCGAGTTCGGTCCGGGTGGCCATGCCGGGCATCAGGGCGCCGTCATGAGCGGTGAAGGCGCCGTCCGGCCCGCCAGTGTCCCCCATGCCGTCCATGCCGTCCATGTGGTCCGTGCCGTGATCACCGTGCGTGCCGTGTCCACTGTTGGTCGCCATCCACGCCATCGGCTCCTGCCCGGCGGCCACCTTCGGCAGCTCCCACAGATCCAGCCAGCCGAGCAGCATGCCCCTCTGATTGGCCTGGGTGTTGGCGATGTCGTAGGCGAAACGGCGTACCTCCTCGTCCTGCGTGCGGTCACGCACGATGAAGGACATCTCCACGGCCTGCTGATGGTGGACCGCCATGTCGCGGGCGAAGCCGGCGTCCGCCGAGTCCGGGCCGGGCACCCGGACGGCCGCGGTGGCCGCTCCGGGCCGCTTCCCGTCAGCCGTGTCGTCCCGCGCCGATGCGACGGTCGCCACCCCCGCGAGGAGCAGCGCAAGGGCGACGGCGGAACCGGCCACCCACTGTTTCGTACCGGTCACTGAGACCCCAGCCCGCCCGTGCACGCCGCACCCGGCTCCGGGGTCTGTTTCCCCTGCACGAACTCGGCGAAGAACCGGCCGACCCGCGGGTCATCGGCGCTGTCCACGGTGACCTGCTTGCCCCAGGCACTGAGCATGATCGTGCCGGCCTGGTCCTTGTACGGGCTCATCAGCGAGTACGGCGTCTTCCCGACCAGGGCCGCGAGCTGGGCCACGTCGGCGGCCGACGCCTTGTCCGTGTACGTCACCCACACCGACCCGTGCTCCAGCGAGTGCACGGCGTTCATGTCGGGGATCGCCTTCTTGTACACCTCGCCGTCGCAATTCATCCAGACGGGGCTGTGGTCACCGCCGACCGGAGGCTTCATCGGGTACGTGACCGTCCCGGTGACGTGGTTGCGGGTCAGCTTCTTCGCGTCCCACGTCTTGAGCCCCTCGATCGGCTCGGCCGCCGGTACCTTCTTCTCCGCCGCGGAAGCAGTCGCTTCATCGGCCGCGACGGAGTCCCCCTTGTCCGCGGCCTCGGACCTGTCCAGCAGCGCGTAGGAACCGAAAGCGACCAGACCAGCGACGACAAGGGCGCTCAGCCCTATGGCGAGGGCACGGTTGCGACGGTCGCGTGCACGGTCGGCGTTGCGCATCTGCTCTATGCGGGTCCTGCGGTCGAAGCTCATGTCGTCTGGTCCTTCGGTCCTTCTGCGAACGGGCGGGGAGGGACAGGAACGGGTCGGGAAACCGGCGTGCACGGGGCAGTCGCGACGCCGCTTCACCCCGGGACCTCCCCTTCGGAGGCCCCGCACACCATGGCCGCCGATCGTAGTGGGTGGCCGAGTGCTCCATCTCACGTCGAGTGCGTAATCTGGGTGAAATCCCGGGTCGTGATACTGGAGTTTCTCCCCTATCCCGGGCGGTGGTGCACAGACCGTCTGAACTGCAAGGATGTGGCTATGGACAAGCAGCAGGAATTCGTCCTCAGGACACTTGAGGAGCGCGACATCCGCTTCGTGCGCCTGTGGTTCACCGATGTGCTCGGGTATCTCAAGTCCGTTGCCGTGGCCCCTGCCGAGCTGGAACAGGCGTTTGACGAGGGAATCGGCTTCGACGGTTCGGCCATCGAGGGCTTCGCCCGGGTGTACGAGTCCGACATGATCGCCAAGCCGGATCCGGGCACCTTCCAGATCCTGCCCTGGCGCGCGGAGGCCCCCGGCACCGCGCGGATGTTCTGCGACATCCTGATGCCCGACGGTTCGCCGTCCTTCGCCGACCCGCGCTATGTGCTCAAGCGCATCCTCGCCAAGACCTCCGACCTGGGTTTCACCTTCTACACCCACCCGGAGATCGAGTTCTTCCTGCTGAAGGACAAGCCGGTCGACGGCAGCCGCCCGACCCCCGCCGACAGCTCCGGCTACTTCGACCACACCCCGCAGAACGTCGGCATGGACTTCCGCCGCCAGGCGATCACCATGCTCGAATCCATGGGCATCTCCGTCGAGTTCAGCCACCACGAGGGCGCCCCCGGCCAGCAGGAGATCGACCTGCGGTATGCGGACGCGCTCTCGACCGCCGACAACATCATGACCTTCCGTCTCGTAATGAAGCAGGTGGCGCTGGAGCAGGGCGTCCAGGCGACGTTCATGCCGAAGCCGTTCTCGGAACACCCCGGCTCCGGCATGCACACCCACCTCTCCCTCTTCGAGGGCGACCGCAATGCGTTCTACGAGTCGGGCGCCGAGTACCAGCTCTCCAAGATCGGCCGCTCCTTCATCGCGGGCCTGCTCAAGCACGCCGCGGAGATCTCCGCTGTGACGAACCAGTGGGTCAACTCGTACAAGCGCATCTGGGGCGGCTCCTCCCGCGCCGCGGGCGCCGGCGGCGAAGCCCCCTCGTACATCTGCTGGGGCCACAACAACCGCTCCGCGCTGATCCGCGTCCCGATGTACAAGCCCGGCAAGACCGGTTCGGCCCGCGTCGAGGTCCGCTCCATCGACTCCGGCGCCAACCCCTATCTGACGTACGCGGTGCTGCTCGCCGCGGGCCTCAAGGGCATCGAGGAGGGGTACGAACTCCCGGCGGGCGCCGACGACGACGTGTGGGCGCTGTCCGACGCCGAGCGCCGCGCGATGGGCATCGAGCCGCTGCCGCAGAACCTGGGCGAGGCGATCTCGCTGATGGAGAAGAGCGAACTGGTCGCCGAGACGCTCGGCGAGCACGTCTTCGACTTCTTCCTGCGCAACAAGAAGCAGGAGTGGGAGGAGTACCGCAGCGAGGTCACGGCCTTCGAGCTGAAGGCCCTGCTGCCGGTGCTGTAATCGCAGGTCAAACACTGTGAGAGCGGTGTGCACGGCTTCGGGCCGACGGTTTCGTACCGTCGGCCCGAAGCTGTTTCACCCACTCTGGGCCGTCTGTGGGCCGTCCGGCTCCGAATCGGCGGCTTCGCCGCACGTGGTCAGTCCAGGTCGGCCTGCCACAGGTCCGGCCCGAAGACCTCGTACTGGATGTCGCGCGCGGCCACCCCGTGCTCGATCAGCCGGCTGCGCACCGCCTTCATGAACGGCAGCGGGCCGCACAGGTAGTACAGGGCGTCACCGGGGATGTCGACGGCGGTGGGGTCCATCAGTCCGTCGAAGACGCCGTCCACGGGCTCCAGGCTCTGCGCGCGCTTTTCGTACCAGAGGTACATCCGGGCGTTCTTCAGTGCCAGCACGTCGTTGACCACCTGCCGGCGCAGCGGGAAGGACGCCTCGTCGAGATCGGCGTGCAGCACGGTGATCGGCAGCCCGGAATCGGCCGCCACCAGGTGGGAGAGCATCCCGGCCATGGGGGAGATGCCGATGCCCGCGCTGGCGAACACCACCGGGCGTCCCGAGTCGTCGAGGACCACGTCGCCGTACGGCAGGGACAGCGTCAGGGTGTCGCCCACTCCCACCGTCTCGTGCAGCAGCGTCGACATCTCGCCGTCGGGGGCGCCGCCCTCGCCGCGTTCCCGCTTGACCGAGAACTGGCGGTGCTCCCCGTCGTCGGCCCGGGTCAAGCTGTACTGGCGGGGCTGGAGCTTGCCGTCGGGCATCCGCATCCGCAGGGTGACGTACTGGCCGGGCAGTGAGGTCTTCACCAGGCGGTCGTCGATCCGTTTGACCACGAAGGTCACCACATCGTCGGTCTCCTGGATCTTCCGCACCACCTGCCAGTCCCGCCACACCGTCTCCGACCGGACCCCGCGGGCGCTGTACAGGCCGCGCTCCTGGTTGATCAGGGCGTTGGCCATCAGCCAGTAGACCTCGTCCCAGGCCGCGGCGACCTCCGGGGTGACCGCGTCCCCCAGGACGTCACCGATCGCCCACATCAGGTGGTCGTGGACGACCTGGTACTGGTCCGGACGGATGCCGAGCGAGGCGTGCTTGTGGGCGATCCGGCGCAGCAGTTGCTCCGGCACCCGCTCCGGCGTCTCCAGCAGCGTCGTCGCGAACGCGGCCACCGACCCGGCCAGCGCCTGCTGCTGGTGGCCGTGCACCTGATTGCCCCGGTTGAAGACACCGTCCATGAGCTCGGGATGCTCGTCGAAGAGATGCCTGTAGAAGCGCCGGGCGATCTCACCGATGTGGTCGCCGACGACCGGCAGTGTCGCTGCGACAACGGGACGTGACTTGTCCGAAAGCATTCGACCTCCCTCGGGGCAGGAGCGGAAATCCCCCGTCCGTCCGCTCCTGAGTGTCCGGTTCGACGCGTCCGACAACGGTACCCAGTCACGCCCCGTACGGCACCGCGGACGGACAGGCCCGCCACCTCGGAGCGCGCAACAACCTCGCCGTCCGTGCGCGCTCCGATTCCCGAGGCGGGCCGTTTCCCGAAGCGGCCCGGGCCCGCGCTCACTCGAAGCTGCGGGCCATCTCGTCGAGGATCTCGCCGATCACCTGGGACGGCTCCCGCGCCAGGTCCTCCTCGATCCACATGCGCATCGCGATCCGCAGCGACGAAAGAAACGCCGCCGCGAGGACCAGCGGTCGTACCGCGTTCTCCGCCGGGCTCTGACGGGACGCCACCGCCTCCGCCAAGTCCCGTTCCAGGGTGGCGTGGTTGGCGAGCTGCCGGGCCAGCAGGGAGGGATGCCGCATGGCCAGCCGGGTGCGGATCGCCCATTCGCGTTCCGGCGGCGCGACCCGCTTCCCGAACTCCGCGACGGCCGCCCGCAGCGCGGGCCAGGCGGCCTCGTCCGCGGGGCGCTCGCGCACGGTCCTGACGAGGTCCCTCATCTGCTGCTCCTCCCCGTAGAGGAGGGCGTCCTCCTTGCCCGTGAAGTAGTTGGAGAACGTTCTGCGGGAGATCCCGGCCGCGTCCGCGACGGCCTCCACGGTGACGTGGTCGAAGCCGTGCTCGACGGTCAGCCGCAGCGTCGCTTCGTGCACGGCCTGCCGGGTGGCTTCCTTCTTGCGTTCCCGCAATCCCACAGAGCTCTCCATGAGCTCATTATCTCCCTGCCCCGCCATTATTGCCCAGTGGGTAAAATTGCCCACTGGGCATGTAAGGTGACCCGGTATTTCGTACCCACCCCTGTTCGAACCCTCCGGAGGTTGCGCGTGAGCGCACAGACGGCCGCGCCGACCGAAGTCGCGCCGATGGACCATCGTCATGTACTGCGGGCACTGAGTGGACTGCTCATCGTGCTGTTCGTGGCCATGATCAGCAGCACCGTCGTCTCGGTCGCGCTCCCGCAGATCATCGGCTCGCTCAACGGCACCCAGTCGCAGTACACCTGGGTCGTCACCGCGAGCCTGCTGGCGTCGACGGCGTCCACCCCGATCTGGGGCAAGCTCGCCGACATGTTCAGCAAGAAGTTGCTGCTGCAGATATCCATCGGCATCTTCGTCATCTCGTCGATCGCCTGCGGATTCGCCCAGAGCACCGGCCAGCTGATCGCCTTCCGGGCCGTCCAGGGGCTCGGCATGGGCGCACTCCAGGTGCTCGTCCAGGTCATCATCGCCGCGATGATCAGCCCCAAGGAGCGCGGGCGCTACAACGGATACCTCGGCGGCGTCATGGCCGTCGCCACCGTCGGCGGGCCGCTCCTCGGCGGCTTCATCACCGACACCTCGTGGCTCGGCTGGCGCTGGTGCTTCTTCATCGCCGTACCGTTCACGCTGCTCGCTTTCGTGATGCTCACCCGCACCCTGCACCTCGCCGAGGTCCGCCGCACGGACGTGAAGGTCGACTACCTGGGCGCCACATTGATCGCCGCCGGCGTCAGCCTGCTGCTCCTGTGGGTCACGTTCGTCGGGAACGACTTCGACTGGCTCTCCTGGCAGACCCTCGTCATGGTCGCCGCCAGTGCCCTGATCCTCCTCGCCGCCGTCCTGGTCGAATCCCGGGTCCAGGAGCCGGTCGTCCCGCTCCACGTCGTACGTCGCCGGGACCCCGCCCTCGCCATCGTCGCGAGCCTCGCGGTGGGCATGGCGATGTTCGGCGGTGCGGTCTTCCTCGGTCAGTACTTCCAGATCGGCCGCGGCTACTCGCCGACCGAAGCGGGCCTGCTCACCATCCCGTTGATGCTCGGCGTCCTGGTCTCCTCGACCGTCGCCGGACGGCTGGTCTCGAAGACCGGAAAGGTGAAGCCGTACATCATCACCGGCGTCGTCGTCCTCACCCTCGGCTTCCTCGGGCTGTCGACGATCGACCACGAGACGTCGCTGGTCCTCGTCTCCGTCGGGATGCTCGCGGTCGGCGCGGGCGTCGGCATGTCGATGCAGAACCTCGTCCTGGTCCTCCAGAACACGGTCCCGCTCAGCGAACTCGGCGCCGCCAGCGGTGCGATCACGTTCTTCCGCTCGCTCGGCGGCACGATCGGTGTCTCGGTGCTCGGCGCGGTGCTCGCCAACCAGGTCGCCACGAAGATCACCCACGGCCTGGCCGAACTCGGCGTCGACCCGGCGGCCTCGGCCTCCGGCGGCTCCACCCTGAACGTGGCGGCGATGCCGCCGCAGATCCAGGAAGTGGTGCGGGCCGCGTACGGTGACGCAACGGGCAGCATCTTCCTGATCTCGGCGGGGATCGCGGTGGTCGGTGTGATCGCGGCGCTGTTCCTGACGCCGACGAAGCTGCGCGACAGCGTGGACCTGTAGCCGGTCCCCCCGTACGCGAGTGCGCCCCCTGCCGGGCACGCCGGGGGCGCACGCGCGGCCCGAACCCAGCCGCGGGGGCGGGCGGGGGCGG
>NZ_JBHVEE010000003.1:0-301 GCF_042802415.1 Streptomyces sp. NPDC057486
GATCGTGCGCCGCGTCGTGAGGACGACCGTGGTGGGTACCGTGGACCGCGTCGTGATGACGACCGCGGTGGGCGTCCCGGTGGTGGCTTCGAGCGTCGTGACGACCGGCCGCGTGGGCCCCGTCGCGACGACGACAGCCGCGGCGGCGGGTTCCGTCGCGATGATCGTGCGCCGCGTCGTGAGGACGATCGTGGTGGGTTCCGCCGTGACGACAGCCGTGGTGGTGGGTTCCGTCGTGACGATCGTGCGCCGCGTCGTGAGGACGACCGTGGTGGGTACCGTGGACCGCGTCGTGATGACG